>JAFNVK010000006.1 GCA_017379815.1 Clostridia bacterium | reverse complement strand
CTATAAGAGAAACACCGTTGTGGATACGATCCTGTGTCTGGACGGCACGCAGGTCATCGGCACCTGCCTTGCCACCGAGCTGACCAAGGAGGCCTTCGTCAGCATCAACGCGCACCAGACCATCTACGTCATCACGCCTGAGCATACCACGGGAAGCCAGATCATCTTCCGCGACAACATTATCTCGGCCATTGAGGGAAAGAACGTCCTGATCCTGGCCGCTTCGGTGACTACGGGCTATACGGCACAGGCCGCCGTGGAGGCGGTGAAGTATTATAACGGCTGCGTTGCGGGCATCTCCTCGATCTTTGCCACGGTCGATGAGTGCATGGGCTATCCCGTGCATTCGGTCTTTGACCCCAAGGATCTGCAGGACTATGCCACCTATCCCTCGCACGAGTGCCCGATGTGCCGTGAGGGAAAGCGCATCGACGCGCTGGTCAACAGCTTTGGCTACTCCAAGCTTTGATCCTTGCATGGCGTTGACGGCGTACGAAGAAATTACGTGACTCCCGGTTGAGTCGGAAAGGAAGGTAGAGATATGCCCGGACCCGGTGGAGGCTCCAGAGGGGGCGGATTTAGCGGCGGCGGATCGCGCGGAGGCGGATTTGGCGGCGGCTTTAGCGGAGGCGGCGGACACCGCGGAGGCGGATTTGGCGGCGGAGGATTCCGTCCGAGACCCCCGCGCCCGCATTTTTACGGCGGATGGTATCACCGTCCGTACGGTTACGGCTACGGCTATCACGGAGGCGGCTGCCTTGGCGGTCTTGCCTCGATCATTCTCGTGCCCATTCTTGTGCTCGTCCTTTCGGTCGCCGTGATCATCAGCATGATGGGATCGGTCATCAGCACGGTCGCCAAGGGCGGCGTGGTGACCTATTCCGAGGCGGAATTCCAGGCCTACGCGCAACAGCAGTACGACACCTTCTACGGCGGCGTGCCCTCGTCGGAGTATGAGGAAAAGCTGCTTCTGATCTTCCTGACGACGGAGGAGATGGAGGAATACTACTGCATCGCCTGGGTAGGCAACGAGATCCGCACCGAGATCAACTATCTGTTTGGCAACGAGCAGACTGCTTTTGGCCGCGTGGTGCAGAGAAGCATCAACCCCTATTATGAATATTCGCTTGGCTCAAATCTGACCGTGATCATGGACAGCATGCGCGCAGAGGTTGAGCGGCTTGGTCTTTCCTCCTCCTTCCGAGGAGAGGCGGCCCGGGTCGAGCCCACCGACTCCAAGCTGGTCAACTACACCTCGCTCAACATTTCTCCCGAGACCGTGAACGACGCGCTTGCCGACTTCACCGCCTCCACGGGCATTGAGACCGTGATCGTGGTGCAGACCGACGAGGCCGTCTTTGGAAAGGGGATTCCCGAGGGGGATATTGTGATCCTTGTGATCATGGTGGCGCTGGCCGCACTTGCCGTGGTGGCCATCGTCAAGAACCTGCGTGAGCGCAAAAAGAAGACCGAGCAGGAGAAGGACCCTTACACGAAGCGCCCCGAGGACGAGCGCTCAAGCGGTGACAACTGGTGAGGAAACGGACAATGGATGAACAAAACAACAAGCAAGCCGAGGTGCAGGGAAGTCCTGTAGCAGAGACGCCGAAAAGACGCATTCAGCCCGTACGGGTGCTGCTGGTCCTTCTGGCGGCCGCCATTCTGGTGGGCGTTGGCGTCTTTTGCGGACTTTATCTGCGCGAGTGGCTGATCGACCCCGATCTTGATCCCGATGCCGAGGATTATCCGTATCAGAACGAGGTCACGGTGCAGGAGGGCGAGATCGCCGTTCCCGGCTTCTCGGCCATGATCTTCCCGAAGGACCGCGTCAGCGTACAGTCGGTCCTCGTTAATCCCGAGGAGAACGATTGCTATTTCGTCTATTCCTTCATCCTGATGGAAACGGGCGAGGAGCTCTACCGCTCGGGCATGATCCCTCCGGGCATGGCCGTGCAGGAGCAAACGCTTTCCCGTCCGCTTGCGGCGGGCGAGTATATGCTGCTCGTTCGCGTGCAGACCTATTCGCTTGAGGATAAGCACGAGATGAACGGCGTCAACATGGAGGTCCCGCTCACCGTGAACTGAGCGTGAAGAAAAAAACAGCCCCGATGCACGCTTGCATCGGGGTTGTTTTTTTCGTTATGCCTGCTCGGTCGGGGGCAGGGGCTTTTTCTCGCGCACGGCTGCCTTGAGGATGAAGAAGGTCAGTGTGCCGATGCCGAAGAAGGCCAGGTAGATCAGCGGCTGCAGGAGCGGATAGACCGTCACGGGACCGAGGTGAAGCTGATAGTCAAAGAGCTTGCCGGCAAAGGGAAGCAGGCGCGCGGCCGTCTCCTGATCGAACATGAACAGATAGTTGCAGTAGAAATAATCCGATTCCAGAACCACCTTGAGCGTGTTGAAGAGCGTTCCCAGCACGAAGACGATGCCGTAGTAAATGGAAAAATCGCGGACGAAATTCTTGAAGTCGCGCAGCTTGATGGGGGCAAATACGCCGAGGAGCAGGCTGAGCAGGGGAACGACGATGACGTTGTTGTGCTCCACGATGTAGTGAATGTTGGACCAATAGAGAAGGCCTTCGCTTCCTCCCACGTCAAGCACGATCGCGGCGATGATACCGCCGGGAACGTTGATGAGCAGGTTAAAGAGGAAGAGGCTGCGGTTCTTCGTGAGCAGGGCGATGGGAAGGAGATAGGCTGCGATATTGCAGAGCTGCAGGGGCATTCTCTTGCAGGTCAGCTCGCCGAGCGAGGCGAAGAGCTGGTTGAATTGGAGAAGCAGGGAGAAGGCCAGGATCAGCACGAGAATGTAGCGGTCCTCCTCAGGTCTTTTGCGGAAGATCAGGGTCAGCACCGTGATCTCCAGGATCATGACCGCAAGCCAGACGAAGTGCGCAGGCGCAAAGGCCTTGAACACGATGTTGGTGTAGGTGTGGAAGATGCCCTCAAGGGCATAAGTGGGAACGATCGAGAATGCGAGCAGAGGAATAAGACCAAGGAAAGGAAGAATATCCCGCTTGCCGAATTTCAGTACCGAGGGGTCACGCAGGGTCATCACAAGGATCGCGCCGATCTCTGCAAGATGAATGGCAAAGAAGAGGATGCCGCGGAAGATCTCGTTCTTCATAAAGAGGCGCACGCCGTCCGGCAGATAGCGGATGTCGCAAAGACCCGTGCCAAGAGGCGAGGTGTAGCCGGCAAGCGTTCCGGAGACGTCTATCAGACAGAGGATCGCCACGGGCAGGCAGAAGTAGATCGCGATGCGGCGGAAGGTGGGACGGTCAAAGAAGGCCGCTACGGGAAGCACCAGGAAGGAGACGAAGCTGAGCCAGCGCAAGAGCATCCGCCAGGGGTCGGGCGAAACGAAGATCAGGCCGCGCACGAGTTCGTCGGGAAGAAGCGTGTTGATAAAGGTCAGAACCATGAATGCCACGGTCAACACCTTACCAAGGGTGATTCGAATATCCTTTTGCATGGGGAAGCAACCTCCTTGCAGAACGTTCAAACAGTAGAATGTCCGTTCAAAATGTTACGCCAATTATACCATAAATCTCCTATGAAATCAACAAGAAATCACGTAAAAAACACCTTGTTTTCACATTG
>JAFNVK010000005.1 GCA_017379815.1 Clostridia bacterium | reverse complement strand
GGACGCTCGGCGTCGGGAAGCTGCTGCAAAAAGCGGATCAGGTCCTTGGGATCGGGCGCCGTGCTGAGCACGTCAAGTCCGCTATCCGGACCAACCTGCTCAAAAAGCTCGCGGT
The DNA here is from genome assembly GCA_017379815.1 of Clostridia bacterium. Lineage (GTDB taxonomy): Bacteria > Bacillota > Clostridia > Oscillospirales > CAG-272 > UMGS1865. Next base: position 7,830 of record JAFNVK010000005.1, on the reverse strand, counting down.
TGACGTTTCGTGTAACGGCAAAGTGGATCTGCGCGGTGATGTTGCGCTTCTTGTATTCCTTCATTAGCCAGGTCAGAAGGAAGCCGAAGAAGAGATCCTGCTCCTCCGCGCTCCAGGTGCCTCTCTTTGCAAAGAGCTGCTTGGCAAGCTCGCGGCTTGCGTAATGGGTGGGAAAACGCTCAAAGCCGTGGTCGGAAATGAAGCATCCCTTGCTGACGAAGAAGTCAAGACGCGCGGAGAGCGCGCAGAGCAGATCGTCAAGCGTTTTGATCTCCATGCCCGCGGCGGCCGCCAGCTTTTCGAGATAGGCCTCGGAAAGCGCGTAGACCTGGTCGGGACGGAAGGTGGGGGTAACGAGCGTGTCACCGTGCTTGCCGTGGAACTCCAGCGTGTCCACGGGATCGTCGGTGGTGGCCAAACGCTCCACGCCAAAGAAGCGCAGAAGCTTTTGCACCGAAAGATCGGCCAGCTTGCGGTTTGCCTCGGCGTAGATCTCCTCGGCGCTCTCGGCGTTGAGGGGACGGTTGATGCCGAAGATCTGCTTCAGCTCCATGTGCGTCCAGTAGTAAAGCGGGTTACCGATCATCTTGGGCATGATGCGCGCATAAGCCAGGAATTTCTCCTTGAAGGTGGCATTTCCCGTGATATACTGCTCGTCCACGCCGCACATTCTCATGGCGCGCCACTTGTAGTGGTCGCCTGCCAGCCAGAACTCGCCGATATCCGAGAAGCTGCGATCCTCGGCGATCATCTGCGGATTGAGGTGGCAGTGATAGTCGATAATGGGAAGATTCTTCACCTTCTCAAACAGGATTCGGGCGCTTTCGTTGCGCAAAAGCACGGAATCGTCAAAAAAAGCTTTCATTTTGCTTATTTCTCCTGCATTTTATTGTATTTTTCTGCATTGGGGAAAAGGGGATTCAACGCACGGCCGTGCGTTTGCCGCGGCTCTCGTAGGCCGCGAGGATCAGACGGACGACCTCGGCTCCCTCCCGACCGTTGATGGGGAAAGGCCGATTCTCGGCGATACAGCGGTAAAAATCCGCAATCAGCGTGCCGTGACTGTTGCCGTAGCAGACCTTGCCGTTGACGGGGGCGTTGCTCTCAAAGGTGTGCAGCTCCCCGTCGGCCAAAACGGCCTTGGGCAGGATCTTAAGGATGCCTGCATCCGTTTTGACGGTGATCTCCACGGGAAGGTCCTCCCCCGCTCCGTTGGTGGCAAAGAAGGAAAGTCTCGCCTTCCCTTCTCCGAGGATCACAGCCGTGTCCTCGACCTCAACCACGCCGTCCAGCGTGAGATTGGAGACGTTTGCCACAAGGCTTTCGGGCTTGCCGGCAAGCCATTGGAGCAGATCAAGCGTGTGGAGTGCCTGGTTGATCAGCACGCCTCCGCCCTCGCTCTCCCATCTGCCGCGCCAATCCGCGGCGGCGTAGTAATCCGCGTCGCGGTTCCAGGCCACGTGCGCCACGGCGGCGCTGACCTGCTTGTCGGCAAGATATTCCTTGGCAAAGCGGTTGGCGGGATTGTAGCGGTTCTGAAGGCAAACGCCAAGATAAGCGTCGGAGCGCTCCTCGGCACGAAGGATCGCGTCGATCTCCTTGTGGCTGATGCAGAGCGGCTTTTCGCAAAGCACGTGAATATTCCGCTCCAGGGCGGCGATCACCATCTCTGCGTGCAGATGATGCGGCGTGCAGATATGCACGGCATCCGGCCGAAAGTCATCCAAAAGGCGCGTGTAGTCGGTAAAGCGCGCAACGTCCGTATAGTCGGCAAGTCTTGCTTCGTCAACGTCACAGACGGCGCCGAGCGAGCCGTTCTCGCGAAGGATCCTTGCGTGAACGCGTCCGATCACGCCAAGACCGATGACTGCGACTCTCATTTTACCTGGCTGCCGAAGGTTCCTGCCGTATCTGCGACCTTGTTGTCGTCCACGTTCTTGACGACCGAGGTAGCGCGGTGCTTGTTGAGCTCGGCAAGGTAAGCCTCCTCGTCTACGGGAAGCGTGACCTCCATGCCGCCGTTCCAGCCGGAGTACTCGATCGCGTTCATCAGCTGAACGCCTGCGATGCCATCGCGTCCGTCCACGAACAGCTCCTCAAGGCCGAGGAGCGCGTTGGCAAAGTTGTTGATGATGCCTGCGTGCTGGGGATTCTTGCCGTCGGTCTCCACCTCGATCTTCTCGCACTTGGGCTTGGCAAAGCCGGTAGTGCTGGTGCGGCACCACTCCTGAGAATCCTGTGCGTTGTGGTACCAGATGAGGTCGCCCGTGGAATCGCTGAGCAGCTTTCCGCGCGTGCCCGAGATCTCCAGGCGGTTGGTGCCGGGAGCCTCGCCCGTGGTGGTGATGAAGACGCCCGTTGCGCCGTTTGCGTAACGGAAGAAGGCAGTCACCTCGTCCTCAACCTCGATATCGTGCCACTTGCCGTACTGGCAGAAGCCGTTGACCGTTTCGGGAAGCTCGCCGACGATCCACTGCACAAGGTCGAGCTGGTGGGGGCACTGATTGATCAGAACGCCTCCGCCCTCACCCTTCCAGGTGGCTCTCCAGCTTCCGCTGTTGTAGTATTCCTGCGTGCGGTACCAGTCGGTGATGATCCAGGTCACACGCTGCAGCTCACCAATGCCGCCGTCGGCAATGATCTCCTTCATCTTGCGGTAGATGCAGTTGGTGCGCTGATTGAACATCATGCCAAACTTTGCTTTGCTCTTTGCGGCAAACTCGTTCATCTCGCGGACCTGCTTGGCGTAGACGCCTGCGGGCTTGTCGCTGATGACGTGAATATCCTTGGCCAGAGCCTGCATGACCATCTCGGGGTGCAGCTCGTGCGGAACGGCGATGATCACGGCGTCACAAGCGCCGCTCTCCAAAAGATCGGCGTAGCTTTCAAAGTAGCGTACGGAATCGGGATCGGCAAGCTTTGCGCGAACGGCATCCAGCTTTACGGGATTGCAGTCACAGAGAGCCGTGAGAACACCGTTCTCGATCTTGCCCTTCTCAAAAAGGTTCAGCGCGTAGTTGCTTCCCTGGTTACCTACGCCAACGATGCCGAATTTAATCTTTTCCATATTCGTGTCCTTTCCTATTCAAAAAAGCGGTTCAGAAATGCGTATTGAGATAGCGGATGCTCCGCTCGACCTGCGCGAGGGGATCCTCCATGTCCGAGGCGTTATCCTGCTCAACGAGGAAATGCTCCGCGCCTGCCTCCCGCGCCTTCGGAAGAATGGCGGCAAAATCCATCGTGCCGTCACCGATGGGAGCGAAAACGGGCTCCAGCTTGACGTTCCCCTTCTCATCCCACTTGGCCTCGATGCGGTAATCCTTGAGGTGAACGCAACGAATGCGTCCGCGCAGGCGCTCGATCGTTTGGCAAACGTCCACGCCGCCGTACTGCAGCCAGTAGGTATCCAGCGTGAAATTGATGTGGGGGGCGGTTCTGATGATGTAATCAAACACCGTCTCTCCGTCATGCTTCAGAAATTCAAAATGGTGGTGGTGATAGAAGAAGGAAAAGCCCTTCTCTGCCATGCGCTCGCCGGCACGCTCCAGCTGCTCAAGGGTGGAATAGCAGCGATCACGGTCTGCCGTGATCCTGGGATCCATTCCGCCAAGACCGATGTTGTAGCAGCCAAAGGAGGCGTGCTCCTCCATCAGCGCGTCGGTATCGTTGATGATGCGGTCCATCGGCACGTGCGTCAGCACGACGGGAAGTCCCGTTTCGCTTATCGTGCGCCGAATGGTGTCGGGGCCGTGCTTGTCTCCCGAAAACTGCAAGGAGGAATATCCCATCTCCCGCAGAGCATGGACCGTTTGGAGGAGCTTCTCCTCCGTATCGACCTGATGGCGCAGCGAATACAGATTCAGCCCGGTCTTCATGCCTTAACGAAGGCGCTGTCCTTCTCCTCGTAGCCTGCCTTGACCAGAAGCGTCTTGACGGCGGCAACTGCAGCGTCAAAGGCCTCGCCGTTGCTGGAGAAGTGGAACTTGTTCTTCATCTGCTCGTCGTCGATGGTGCTGTAGCCCTCAAAAATAGCCAGATGAGGCTCAATGCTCAGGACCTTATCGTCGGTGATCATCTCGATCAGGCGGTCGATCTTGCCGTCGCCGTAGCCTGCGGGAACCAGCTCGCCCGTCTCCAGAATGACGTCCTTGATGTGGAAGTAATCGGTCTTGCCGTGCAGAAGGTCGAGGGTGGTATCTGCCGTCTCGTCCACCTGCAGGTAGTTTGCGGGATCGTAAATGTACTTCAGTCCGTCCACGTGCGCCATAATGTCCAGAACGCGCTCGGAGGTGTCGCCGTAGATCTTCTTCTCGTTCTCGTGATAGAGCTGCACACCGTACTCATTGGCAACCTCGACCATGCGGCGCAGGTAGCCGTAGACCTCCTCGGCCTTGTCGTAGGCGAGGAAGAAGCTGAACATACGGATCTTATCGGTCTTGAAGATATTGGCCAGCTTGCAGATGTGGCGGACGTCCTCGAGGTAATCCTCAAAGCAGAAGTCCTCCTTGAGCTTGACCTTGCCGACGGGCGAGCCGACCGACCAAACGGCGATGCCGTTTGCCTCCAGCTCACGCTGGATCTCCTCAGCCTGCTCCAGAGTCATCTTTTGCACGTTGACGCCGTCTACGTTGCGGATCTCCATATAGGAAATGCCGTTGCGCTTCAGCGCCTCGATCTGCTCCTTGAGGCTATTGCCTGCCTCGTCCGAAAATGCACTCAAACGAATCATTATCTTGTTCTCCTTTGTTTGGAATATGGGTTTTCTTTTCCCTTGCGGATAAACCTTTACGACTACATTATAACACTGCCAAAAAAGAAAGTTAATAACAAAAATCGTAATTAATATTGCAATTTTGGCATTCTTGTGTTATACTATATTGACAGATAGAATTATTATGTCTTATACTTAATCTTGCTTGGCCGTTTTTCAGCGAAAAGCGGTCGAAAAAGGAGCTCTTATGACCTTCAGCCACACCAAGACCGACACGCCGACGCAATCCCCCTTTCACCGGCATATGCACAGCGATTACGAGATCCTCTACTTTGTCGAGGGAGACGCGGACTACGTGGTGGAAAGCGCGGTCTACCGCCTCCAGCGCAGGGATCTTCTCCTGATCGCACCGAGGACCTATCACCATCTGCGTCTGCGGTCCTCCTCTCGCTACGAGCGCTTCGTGATCAATTTTTCCGAGGCAGAGCTTGGCGGCGAGCTTTCCCCGATCCTTCCGGGCGAGGATTGCATCTTTAACATCCCCAAGGATTCCTTCATCAATCATTTTTTTGAGGCCTGGGGACAGTCCGAGGGGCTGTTTGACAAGGAAGAGCTTACCTGCCTGATCGAGCAAAACATTCGCCCGATCCTCCTCTTTCTCAAGCACAATCCGCCGAAGGAATCCATCCTGCCCATTCAAAAGAACCCCACGCTCGACAGTATCCTGCGCTTTATCGAGGAGCATCCCGAGAAGAACATTTCGGCCGCCTCCCTCTCTGCACAATTCTACGTGAGCGTCTCCTGGATCGTCCATATTTTTCACAAGCACCTCGGCATCAGCCTGATGCAATACGTGGCAAAAAAGAAGATGCTCTACGCCCAGGAGCTGATCCGCTCCGGCATGGTGCCCACCGAGGTAGCCCAGCATTGCGGCTTTGAGAATTACGCCACCTTTTACCGACAGTACAAAAAGATCCTCAACCGCACCCCCAAGGAAGATAAAAATACAATACACATATAACAAGGAAGGTACGAATCATGAACCAAACTGCATTTGAGGCAAAGCTTGCTTCGATCCGCGTGCTCCCCGTGGTCGTCATCAAAAACCTCGAGGACACCGAGCCCACTCTTGCCGCGCTGATGGAAGGCGGGATCCCCGCAGCAGAGATCACGTTCCGCACGGCGTGCGCCGCCGACGCTATCCGCATCGGCGCTGAGAAATTCCCCGAGATGCACATCGGTGCCGGCACCGTGATCAACGGCGCACAGGCCGAGCAGGCCATCGCCGCAGGCGCAACCTTTATCGTTTCTCCCGGTCTCTCCGCAGAGGTCGCAGAGGTCTGCAAGAAGGCAGACGTTCCCTACTTCCCCGGCTGTGCAACCCCCACCGAGATCATGCAGGCGATTTCCCTTGGCATCACCACGGTCAAGTTCTTCCCCGCAAACGTCTACGGCGGTCTTGGCGCGATCAAGGCACTCTCCGGTCCTTTCCCGCAGGTCAAGTTCCTGCCCACGGGCGGCGTTGACCTTTCCAACATCAAGGATTTCCTCGCCTTTGAGAAGATCGTCGCCGTTGGCGGCAGCTTCATGATGAAGGGCGACATCAAGAAAAACTGTGAAGCACTTATGGAGGTACTCAAATGAAAGTCGTAACATTCGGTGAGCTGATGCTCCGCTTAGCCCCTAACGGATATTACCGTTTCTTCCAGAACGATCAGATGCAGGCCACCTTTGGCGGCGGCGAGGCAAACGTTGCCGTGTCCCTTGCCAACTACGGTCTTGACAGCACCTACGTTACCAAGCTCCCCAAGCACGCCATCGGACAGGCAGCAGTGGATTCCCTGCGCTATTTCGGCGTTGACACCTCGAAGATCGTTCGCGGCGGCGACCGCGTGGGCATCTACTTCCTTGATAAGGGTGCTTCTCAGCGCGGATCGGTCTGTATTTATGACCGCGCACACTCCGCGATCCAGGAGGCAAGCCCCTCCGATTTCGATTGGGATGCTATTTTTGAGGGTGCCGACTGGTTCCACTTCACCGGCATTACCCCCGCTCTGGGTGCAAACCTCGTTGAGATCTGCAAAGAGGCCTGCAAGGCTGCAAAGGCTAAGGGCGTAAAGATCTCCTGCGACCTCAACTACCGCGGCAAGCTCTGGACGAGAGCCCAGGCAAGAGAGGCGATGACCGAGCTTTGCCAATACGTGGACGTTTGCATCTCCAACGAGGAGGATGCAAAGGACGTCTTCGGCATTGAGGCCGAGGGCACCGATATCTACGGCGGCAAGCTGAACCATGAGGGCTACAAGTCGGTGGCCAAGCAGCTGGCCGACAAGTTCGGCTTTGAGAAGGTCGCCATCACGCTCCGCTCCTCCATTTCCGCAAACGACAACGACTGGGCGGGCATGCTCTATGACGGCGAGAACTACTGCTTCTCCAAGTCCTATCACCTTCACATCGTTGACCGCGTTGGCGGCGGCGACTCCTTTGGCGGCGGCCTGATCTACGCCCTCCTCAACGGAAAGACCACCCAGCAGGCTATCGAGTTTGCCGTTGCAGCCTCCGCACTGAAGCACTCGATCGAGGGTGACTACAACCGCGTTTCGGTTGCCGAGGTGGAAAAGCTGGCCGGCGGCGACGGAAGCGGCAGAGTACAGAGATAAGAACCTCCCATACCCCAATCCCATCAGGAGATCCATTATGCAAAAGTATGATATCGCGGCCTATATCTGGCCCGCTTATACCGGAACGGAATACCGCACCCTGCCCTTCTGGCCCGAGGGAATCGGCGAGTGGCAGTCGGTGAAAAATTCCAAGAGAAAGACCGACTCCTACTTCTGGAACCGCAAGCCCCTCTGGGGATATCAGGACGAGGCCGATCCCAAGGTCATGGAGATGCAGATCGAGGAGGCCGTTAAGCACGGCGTCAACGTCTTCATCTACGACTGGTATTGGTACGATCACCGCCCCTTCCTCGAGCAGTGCCTTAACGACGGCTTCCTCAAGGCCTCCAACCGCGACAAGATGAAGTTCTACATCATGTGGGCAAACCACACCGCAAACTACACCTGGGACATTCGCCTCTCCGACCGCGCACGCACGCAAAAGGAGTGGAAGCTCTG
>JAFNVK010000043.1 GCA_017379815.1 Clostridia bacterium | reverse complement strand
GTTGCAGGTGAAGTGGATGCTGATGGTATCCAGAACAGCGGCAGCCATCTGGCTGGCCACGAAGCATTCCCAGATCATCTTGTAAAGCTTGTACTGATCCGAGGTGAGGTGCTTGCGCAGCTTGAGAGGCTCCATGTCCACGCGGGTGGGACGGATCGCCTCGTGTGCGTCCTGCGCGCCCGGCTTGCTCTTGAAGGTGCGGGGCGTCTCGGGGCAATAGTCCCGGCCGTATTTCTCAACGATATACTCTCTTGCCGCATTCTGCGCATCGGCGGAAACACGGACCGAGTCGGTACGCATATAGGTGATCAGACCCTGTACGCCGCCAAGCTCAGCACCGAGATTGATTCCTTCGTACAGCTCCTGCGCGACCTTCATGGTGCGCTGAGACTGGAAGCCCAGCTTGCGGAAGGCCTCCTGCTGGAGCGTGGAGGTGGTAAAGGGTGCGGCGGGAGCCTTGTGGCGAGCCGCCTTTTTGACCATAGAGACCTGATACTCCTTACCGTTTACGGCGTTGGCAACCTTTTGTGCCTCAGCCTCGCAGGTCAGGCGAAGCTTGCCCTGCTCCGTACCCCAGAAATGCGCCGGGAAGGTTTTTCCGCCCTCGGCGTGGAGCACCGTCTGAATGGTCCAGTACTCCTCGGGATTGAAGGCGCGGATCTCCTCCTCGCGCTCAACGACGATCCTCGTGGCAACCGACTGCACGCGGCCTGCACTCAGTCCGCTCTTAACGTTTTTCCAAAGCAGAGGGCTGAGCTTATATCCCATGATACGGTCGAGAATGCGACGGGTCTGCTGGGAGTTGACCAGATCCATGTTGATGGTTCTGGGGGATTTGATCGCTGCCTTGACCGCCGTTTTGGTCACCTCGTTGAAGCAAATACGCTGGGTCTTCTCCACAGGAATGCCGAGAGCGACCGAAAGGTGCCATGCGATCGCCTCTCCCTCGCGGTCAGGGTCGGTTGCGAGGAAGATCTTGTTTGCATTCTTCGCTTCCTTACGGATCTCCTTGATGAGATCGCCTTTTCCGCGAATGTTAATATAGTGTGCCTCAAAGTCGTTTTCGATATCAACGCCGAGCGAGCTTTTGGGAAGATCGCGGACGTGACCTGCAGAAGCAATCACCTTATAGTTCGTTCCGAGATAACCCTTCACGGTCAATGCTTTGGAGGGAGACTCCAGAATCACGAGATTATGTGCCATGTTTAGACCAAGTATCCTTTCTGTTGGTTGGTATTAAAAATCCGTATGGATTATGCTTTCATATACATTCCGCCCGGGAGCTTGTGGATCAATCCCATGATCTCCAGCATCGTCAGGGCGGCGATCAGATCGCCGCTGGAATAGTCCAGCGCGGTGAGCGCGTCCATCGCGATCGCGCGATCGTCCGGGATCGCCTCAAAGATAGCGAGCTGGATCGGAGAGAGGTTCTCCGGTGCCTTGACCGGCTCACGCGGACGTGGCTCGGCGGCCGTGGGAAGATCAGCAAGCGAAAGCTGCTCCGGCTCACTCTCCTGCGCGGGCAACGGCTTTTTCGGCTTCGCGGACGGATTCCGCGCTTTATCGGCTGCCTTTTTTGGCGGCTTTTTCGTTTCCCTTTCCTCCGGCACGGCTTGTACCACCGTGTGCGGTTGAGATGGGCCGGCAGTTCTTCGTGTCAGCTCGATCACGCCCATGCGGTCCAAGTATTGCAGATCTGCCTCCGAGGCCTTCTCTGCCTTTGGCAGAAGCTCCGTACGCAAGGTCTCCGCGTGCGTAAAGGCATAGTATTTGATGATATCTGCGGCGGAAAGGATCAAGGAAGCTCCGTCACGGATAAGTCCGTTCGTTCCGTCCGCTCCGCGGCTTCCGAGGTTTGCGGGAACGGCGAAGACCTTGCGTCCCTGCTGGACCGCGTCCTTTGCGGTGATCAGCGATCCGCTCCCGATGCCTGCCTCCACCACGACGGTTCCCTGCGTCAGTCCGCTGATGAGGCGGTTGCGCACGGGAAAGTGATAGCGGTTTGGCGTAGTTGAAGGCGGATACTCCGAGAGCAGAAGTCCGTTCTTGCGGATCTGCTCCATCAGGATCCCGTGGTGCTTGGGATAAACGATATCCAGACCGCACCCGAGGACCGCGACCGTCGGTGCTTTTGCGGCAAGCGCCGCCGCGGCGGCTACGCCGTCGATGCCCGAGGCCATTCCGCTAACGACCAATGCGTCAACCGAGGCAAGCTCATAGGCTATTTTATACGCCGACCGCAATCCGTATGCACTCATCCGCCTCGTTCCGACCATGCCGATGCAAAGGCGGCGGTCAAAGGGCTGCAGAGTGCCGCTGTAATACAGCAAAAGCGGCGGATCCTTGATCTCACGCAAAGCGGACGGAAAATCGGCGTGCGTGTACGGCAGGATGCCTATGCTCTGGCGCTCGCAAAGATCCAGGATCTGAGAAGCGCGCTCCAGGCTCTTGCTTTGCAGCTTGGCCTTGGTGGAATCCGAAATCCCCTCAACCTGGGCGATCTCTCCATCCTCGGCATGATAGACCGCATACGGCCC
>JAFNVK010000042.1 GCA_017379815.1 Clostridia bacterium | reverse complement strand
GTCTGCACTGCCCGTGATGACCGATTGGATGATGTCGTGACGCTCCTCGTTCCAGGAGGGCTCAACGGCGTATCCCAGCTGTTCAAAGATATAGGCCGCCAGATGCGCGGTCTTGAGCGCCTGGGCGGTGGTGTGCGGAGCGAAGAACAGCCCCTTATACATCGACTTATTCTGCCCGATGGTGGCGCCCGCCTCCGCACCGATGCCCACCGAGGTAAGGCGGTAGGATGCAAGCTCCACGGCACGCTTGGTGCCGGCAAGGTAGCCTCCCGTTTCGGCAATTCCGCCGCCGGGATTTTTGATGAGCGAGCCGATCACAAGATCCGCTCCTACCGAGCAGGGCTCAACCGTCTCCACAAATTCGCCGTAGCAGTTGTCCACCACCACGTAGACCTCGGGGCGAATGGCCTTGACGAAGCGAACAGCCTCGCCGATCTCGGCCACGCTCAAGGTCTTGCGGTTAAGGTATCCCTTGGAGCGCTGAATGAAGACCATCTTGACGCGCTCGCCAAGACGCTCAAGCGTCTTTCGGATAGCGGCAAAATCAAAGCCGCCGTCAAGGGTGGAAAGCTCGGTCTGGGCATAGTCTACGCCAAAATCGCGAAGGGAGCCGTCTCCCGGGTTACCCGAAAGTCCGATGACCTCCTCCAGCGTGTCGTAGGGCTTGCCCGCGATGGAATACATCACGTCCCCGGGGCGCAGAATGCCGAAAAGGCCGATGGAAAGCGCGTGCGTGCCGCTGACGATGTTGTGGCGCACGAGAGCGGCCTCCGCTCCCATGACCTCGGCCCAGATCTCGTCTAGCGTGTCGCGGCCGCGATCGTCGTAGCCGTAGCCCGAGGAGGATTGGAACATCGCGTCGGCCACGCGGTGGTTGCGGAAGGCGTCCATCACGCGAGCGGTGTTCTCATAGGCGATGCGGTCAATGCGTGCAAAATGCGGGGCGAGTGCCCTCTCGGCCTCCTCGGCCAGCGTGTTGATGCGTTCGGAAAATTGCATAAGTCCTGAAAAAGCCTTTCTGTCTTGGATTTTCCCCGTATCGGGGGAGACGTCCCGCCTTATTCGGCAGGCTCCTCGGGCGGAAGCTCGTTGATGAGGAATGCGCTTGTGTCGGAGCATTCCTCCTGTGCCGTCTCACGTCCCGAAATGTCGTCGTAGAAGATCGCGTTCGCCGTAGCCGTGTAGGCGGCCAGCGGATAGATCGCCAGCATACCCAGTCCGCAGGTGATCATGCCCGCAACGGCGGCCAGCAGAGACCAGCCGATAAAGCTGAACTGCAGGCAGAACAGTCTCCACTTATTCCCCTTCATGAGCGTCACCGAGGCGCGAAGCACCTCAACCGCACGCATCTCGGGATGGTCTGCCGCGATGTAGAAGATCATCGCATAGCGATAGGAGAAGGCGGCAACCAGCGCAACGACGCCAAAATAGAAGACCAGGACAAACGGGATCAGAATAAAGGGCGAGGCAACCTCAAAGATGGCCACCAGAAGCACGGTCAGGACGCAGATCGCGCCGAGCATGACAAGTGCCCCGAGAACGGCAACACCCACGACCACCAGCATATAGAGCGAATACAGACCGATAGCACGTCCAAGCCCCTGCTTGAAGGCCGAGAAGATCGTGCCCAACGAAAAGGGCTTCTTGTCCACGGCGTTCAGGTGAACGCGCGCAATACCGACCGTAAAGGGGCCGCCCAGAACGATCGCCACGGCAAACAGGAGCACGTACATCAACAAAAGACCGATGAAGGGGAGGAAGGAGAGGGTATAGTCTCCGCCCTCGGCCATCAGGGCACCGACGATCGCCATTACAAAGCCGGGCAGAACGCTCAGCCCCATGGCGGCCTCCAGAATAAAGTTGCTCACGAATTGCGCGAGGGAGAGGTTGACCCAGTTCCCCTGCAGAACGTTGCGCGCACAGCGGCGGTAGTAGGCCGCGTTCTTCGGCTCGGAGGGCGCGTAATAAGAGGGGGGAGTATCGGGTTGGAAGTTGTTGTTCATTTTGGTTGTCCTTTCATGGAGGTAAGGTAAGGAGCGCAGACGGGTTAGTCTACGGAACAGTCCTCGGGATTAAGGCTTGGAAAACGCTCAATCTACGGAATAGTCGTCGGGATTAAGGCTGGGAAAAATTGCTTCACGGGCGGCGGAGCGGTTGGCCGCGTCGTCGTAGAAGGCGGTGTGGGCGTGCTCGGTGTAGGGGGAAAGGAAGAGCGTCGCCACGGCAGAGCCGAGTCCGCAGGTGCAGCAGCCGAGCAGAGCGGCAAGCAGGTACCAGCCGATAAAGCTCAGGTCAAGGCAGAAGAGCTTTGCCTTTTTACCACGCATCATGGAGGCGGAATTGCGGAAGGCATCCGTCACCGAGGTCTCGGGGAACTCGGCAAGAATGGTTTTCACGAAGGCGTAGCGATAGGAAAGGATCACCTGCAGGATCAGCGTGGCGATCAAGCCAAGGAAGAGCAAAAGCAGACCGAGTGCGAGCAACGGAAGCGTCTGCTCGGCGATCTCGGGGATGTAAGCGGCCTCGGGATCCGACATGGCCGCAATGAAGGCACGGAAAAAGCTTGCACCAAGCGTGTGGTAGATAAAGGCAGCTGGCAAAAGCGTGGGGAGCGCCGCCGCAAGCGAGATCAGCGTATAGATCAGCTGCGCCAGAACCGACTTGCCAAAGCAGGTGCGGAAGCCGTAGAGCAGCGTGTCAAGCTTTAAGGGCTTGCCGTCGATGGCGTCCAGACGGAATTTCTCGTAGCCGACAAGGGCCGGTCCGCCAACCGCCAGGGAGAGGACCGTGCTCAGCACACCGGAAACGGCCACAAGGGGAAGCACGAAGGAGAACGAGATCGTCTCCAGAACCGTGGTAATGCTGGAGGTGATCGACGAGATCACGGAGGAAATGCCTCCCACGAGCAGGAAGCTGAGGAAGGAGGCCAGAATGATAATGCCGAGATTCTTCTTCATCGTCTCCCTTGCACGGGAACGGTAGTAGTCGGCGTTGCGGCGGTGAGGCGCCGAAAATGCGGTATCGTAGCTTTGATTGTTCTGATCCATAAGATGCTCCTTTTCTTTGCCTCCCAAAGGAGGCTTTTCATCAAAGAGGTATGGGTTTATTATAGCACGCCGCCCTCGCTTAGTCAAGAGAAACGGCAAAATATCTGCGCTCGGGGAGCCGCTTTGGCAGGCGGAGGAGCCTCCGTGGCGCGTTAGTCCTCGGTCGGCGCGAGCACCAGACGGCGGAAGGTCTCGCCGCGCTCCTCAAAATTGCGGAAGGCGTCAAAGCTTGCGCAGGCGGGCGAAAGAAGAACGGTATCCCCTGCCCTTGCATAGCCCTTTGCCAGAGCCACCGCCTGTGCAAAATCCGCGTCCGCAAGGACAGGGATCTCCTCCCCCGTGCGCGCGGTGTGCGCCAGGAGCGCCTCGCGGATGCGTCCTGCCGTAGCCCCCGTCAGCACCACGGCCTTGGCGCGTGCGCAAAGCACCTCGGCAAGAGGGGCAAAGGAGAGGTTTTTGTCATACCCTCCGCAGATCACGATGGGCTTCTCGGCAAGCGCCGAGAGGGCCGCCGCCGTGCGCGTGGGGCTGGAATCGATGGAGCTGTTGTAGTACTTGATCCCGCCACGCTCGCAGACCAGCTCCAGGCGGTGCGCAACGCCGCGGAAATTCCTCGCCACCTGCAAAATGCTCTCGGGCGAGGCGTAGCCCTCGGTCAGACCGATGGCCGTCATGTAGTTTTCCAGATTGTGCCGTCCGGGCAGGCGAATATCCTGCACCGAGAGCAGATGCCGCTCCCGCTCGCCGTCAAAGAGACGGACGCTCCCCTCCCGATCCGCAAAGATCGCGTGGTCGCCCTCATGCATAAGAGAGGAGAACTCCCCCACGCTCCGCTTGAGCGAGGAGAACCATGTCACCCTTCTGCCCGACGCGAGCGCCATCTCGCGTACCGTGGGGTTCTCCGCGTTCGCTACGAGGCGGCGGTTAGGCGCGAAAGCGTAGATACGGCGCTTTGCATCGGCGTATTCCTGCATATCGGTATGCCAATTCAAATGATTTGGCGTGATGTTGGTGATTGCCGAGACCTCGGGCGAGCGCGTGGCGTTCTGCAGCTGAAAGCTGGAGAGCTCCAGCACCACGAGATCTCCCTCTTGCGTTTGCTCCAGGAAGGAGGTGGGCGGAATGCCGATGTTGCCGCCAACGAAGACCCTTCCCTCACCCGTTCTTGCGCATTCCGCGCGCAGGATCTCGCCTGCAACGCTCGTGGAGGTGGTCTTGCCGTCACTGCCCGTAATGCCAAGCACGGTCGCGGGCGTCATATCAAGGAAGAGCTCGATCTCACTGGAAAGGATCGCGCCCCTCGCCACCGCCTGTGCAAAGGCGGGCAGATCGGGACGAAGCCCGGGTGCGCGAAAAAGGACCTCCTCACAAAGATCCTCCAGATACCCCTCTCCAAGGCAGAGCGACACGCCCGCCTTTCGCAGCTGTACGGCGTAGTCGCCAAGCTCGGCCTCACTCTTGCGGTCGCGCGCGGTCACGCGCGCGCCAAGGCGAAGCAAAAGCTCCACCAAGGGCCGATTGGAAATGCCAAGCCCGATCACCGCGCAGGACGCGCCGCAAAGCCGTTGTCTCCATTCCGTTGCCGTCATGCAAAAGGCCTCCTCTCGTTTTTCTCGGATTCTCTCTCTATTATATTCTTTTTTCTCTCCGCTTGCAAGGGAAACCGAAGAAAAAAATCGCATTATTTTGAAAATTCGGCGCTTTTACCCCTTTTCAAACCGCTCTTTTTCTGTTATAATAGAGAATGATAGTTTCAAGTAGTGCAGAAGAAAGGAGCTTTTCCTCTACATGGCAGGCAAGAAAGACGTTCAACAGGAATACAACGACCAAAGCATAAAGGCCCTGAAAGGTGCGGATCGCGTACGCAAGCGCCCTGCGGTCATCTTCGGCTCGGACGGCCTTGAGGGCTGCGAGCATTCCTTTTTTGAGATCCTTTCCAACTCGGTGGACGAGGCGAGAGAGGGTCACGGCTCGGAGATCCGCATCAAGGTCTTCCGCGACAAGAGCATCGAGGTGGACGACCGCGGACGCGGCGTGCCGCTCGGCTGGAACGAGGCCGAGGGACGCTGGAACTGGGATCTGATCTACTGCGAGCTTTACGCAGGCGGTAAGTACGATAACAACGAGGGCGGCTCCTACGAGTATTCCCTGGGTCTGAACGGTCTTGGTGCCTGCGCCACGCAGTGCAGCTCGGAGTTTATGACCGTAAAATCCTACGACGGCAAGATCGAGCGCAGCATCTCCTTCAAAAAGGGTAACGTGGACGGCGAGCTGCAGGAGCGTCCCCTCTCTCCGAAAGAAAAGCGCACGGGTACCGTGGTGCATTGGAGACCCGACCTTGAGGTCTTTACCGACGTCAATATTCCCCACGATTTCTTCCGCGACGTGCTTCACCGCCAGTCGGTGGTCAACGCGGGAATTTCCTTTATCCTTCTGATCGAGCAGGAGGATAAGAGCTTCACCGAGGAGAAATTCCTCTATGAGAACGGCATCTCGGATTATCCCATGAATATATCATGTTCTGTAATTTCATCAGTCTCTCTATTATGAAGTCTTACTTTTACTTTAAGTGGCGCCGCATATGTAGCATCTCTTTCCTTACATTCTTCAATAG
>JAFNVK010000041.1 GCA_017379815.1 Clostridia bacterium | reverse complement strand
CCTCTCCGTAGATGATCGCCTCGGGATTAACGGTGTGGATCGCGTTTTCCACCTCTTGCATGGTGGCAAGATCATGCAAGCCCATCAAGTCAAAGCGGAAGCCGTCGAGGTCGTATTCCTCTGCCCAGTAGCGAACCGAGTCAACCATAAACTTGCCAAACATATAGCGCTCGGAGGCGGTATCGTTGCCGCAGCCGGAGGCGGAGGAGTTTGCACCCGTTGCGGTGTATCGGTAATAATAGTAGGGAACGATTTTGTTGAAGGAGCTGTTTGCATCGTAGGTGTGGTTGTAAACGACGTCCATAACAACGCCGATGCCTGCCTCGTGCAGTGCCTGCACCATTTGCTTGTATTCTCTGATCCTGACCTCGCCGTCGTAGGGATTGGTGGAGTAGCTGCCCTCGGGCACGTTGTAGTTTTTGGGATCGTAGCCCCAGTTGAATTGGCTGTCGGGGTTTGCCTCGTCAACCGTTGCATAGTCGTAAACGGGGAGCAGGTGGACGTGCGTGATGCCGAGCTTGACCAGATAATCCACGCCAACGCTTTGGCCGAATTCGTTTACCAGTCCGCGCTCGGTGAAGGCAAGATATTTGCCCTTGTATTGGGAGGAGGCGATCTTGTTGGAGAAGTCTCTTACGTGCACCTCCCAAATGATCGCGTCGGAATAGGTGCTGATGCCGGTGGAGAAGTCCGCGCCAAAGCCTTCGGGATCGGTGCGGGAAAGATCCACGACCATGCCGCGGTTACCGTTCAAGCCGGCGGCTCTTGCATAGGGGTCAACGGCCTCCTGCGTGCCAACGGACGTGGTGACCGAGTAGGTGTAATAGGTGCCGTGTCCGCAATTTGCCGTGTAGGACCATACTCCGCGGTCGCCCTTGACCATATCCACGCGCTCGTAGGCCGAGCCCTCGTGACCGGATCGGAAGAGGTTGAGCACGACCTTGGAGGCGGTAGGCGCCCACACCTTGAAGGTCGTGCTGTTGCCGTTGATCACAGCACCCAGATCATCGCCGTTGTAGGTGTAGTTGTCAATAAAGTACTGGCTGTCAAACACGCCCGTGGGGACGACTGCCTTTTCGCCGTATCCTTCAATCACCACGCGGTAGTTTTTCGAGATGTCAAGCGTTTCCTCCACCTCGATGATGCCGCTGGTCACCTCCTTGCCCATGTTGCTGATCTCCAGAACGGTGAGCTCCCGGTCGCCCTCGTATACCTTGACCTGCTTGTAGCTGGTAATGGCGGTTTTGGGGGTGACGTTGTATTGAATTTTGTGGAAGTCGGTCATTCCGGCAAGGGTAAACTTTTTAATCATAGTCAGTGTTTTGCCTCCGTCCCGGCTGGTGTACTGTGCCGCGTCACCGCTCTTGAGATAGATGAAGGTCTCCTCGCCTTCGATCACTGCAAAGCGGTCCTCGCTGGTTGCGTCCTTGGTTGCCTCGCCCCAGGAGGATCCTCCGGGATCAGAGCAGCCGGTACGGACGATAAAGCCGATCTGCTCAATTCCCTCGGGAACGTTGAGCACGACCTTTGCACCGTAGTCGCAGGGATGCATGACGTAGCCGCTGCCCTCCTTGCCGTCCCACCAGGCCCAAATGTCGCAATCTTCAATTACGCCGGGGTGAGACCAATAAAGGGTGATCTGGTTGTAGCCCTCTTCCTTGGGGATGGTGTATTCCCCTTCGGGAACTTGCCACTCATCGGGGGGCGTGTTCTGCCCGGGGGGAGTGGAGCCGGGATCGCTTTGGGTCGTGCAGGCGCTCAGCATGGCCGCAAGCATCACTGCGGCGAGAAGAAAAGAAAGGATGCGCGAAAACGTCTTTTTCATCATTTCACCTCATAAAAATAATTTAAGCTTGTTTGGCGGATGGGGGTTACTGCTTTGCGGGGGCTGTGGAGTCGCGGAAAATGGGTTCGGTGTGAATGGTAATGCGCTTGGTCTTATTGCCCTTGATTGCCTGGCGGAGCAGCGTGAAGGCGTTTTCGCCAAGGGCAATAAAATCCTGCTTGACCGTGGTGAGGGAGGGGGTAAAGTATTTGGCAATGTCGAGGTTGTCAAAGCCGCTGACCGAAACGTCCTCGGGAACGCGGATCCCGTGCTTTTTTAAGCCGTTGATCAAGCCGATGGCGATCAGGTCGGAGGTGCAAACCACGGCGGTGACGCCAAGCTCGGCAAAATAGTCGGCCGCTTCAAGGCCGCAGTTCTCGGTAAAGTCGCCGTAGCGCACGTAGCTGCTGTTGAATTCGATGTTACCCTCGATAAGACCGATGAGGTATCCCGAAAAGCGCTCGCGGGTAACGATCGATTCCTTGTCACCGCCCAAAAAGCCGATCCTGCGGTGACCGAGGCCGATCAGGTGCTCAACGATAGAAGCGACCGAGTTGATGTTGTCACTGCTGATGCAGGCAACCTTGGGGTTCTTGACGTAGGAGTCCATCAGCATGGTGGGGATGCTTGTGGATTCCAGCTCCTTCATGATCGCGCTGTTTAGCTTGGTGCCCAGGATCATCAAGCCGCAAAAGTTGTTTTCCTGGCACAGCTTTTTCAGGTTGGGCGGATTTTTGTCCGAGTGGTGCTCAACGATCACCTCGTAGCGATAGGCGTTCGCCGCCTGCTGGAAGCCGGTCAGCACGGGGTAGCCGACCTGTGAGTTGCTGTGGGAATCCATGTTTTCAAACAGAACGCAAATGCGTTTGCCGTCCTGGTTGCGGTGCAGAGAAAAGCCAATGGATCTGGCGTAGTTGTTGACGCGGTTTCGCGTCTCCACGCTGATGTCGGAGGCATTGTTGAGTGCCTTTGAGACCGTGCTGGTGGAAAGGCCAAGCTCGGCAGCAATTTCTTTGATCGTCACGTTTCTTCTCCTTTTTTGGGGGGCTTTTTCGAAATGCGGGGCGCAATTTTTCATAACCGTTTTCGATGGCTTCGGTGCTCTGCCTGCTTTCATTATAGCATAGTTTTTCCATTTTACAATATTTTCTTTGAAAAAAGTGCGAAAAATGATCCAAAAAATCCTTTGCCGGGCCCTTTCTCGTCAAAAGCGACCGATTTGTGACCGCTATTTACTTGACACGGACCAAAAAATATGATAGAATGTTCTCAGGACCATTCGAAAACTTTCGAAACACAAATTCAGGCAAAGGAGAATTTGAGAATGAAAGAGCGCTACGCCGGTATTTTGTTGCCCATAGCGGCCCTTCCCACCGCCTGGGGAGTCGGCTCGCTTGGAGAAGAGGCAAAACGGTTTGTCAACTTCCTTGCCCGTGCCAAGCAAAAGGTATGGCAAGTGCTGCCGCTCGTGCCCACGGGCTACGGTGACTCTCCGTATGCATCCTCGTGTGCCATCGCGGGCAGTCCCTATCTGATCGATATAGACGATCTGATCCAGCAAGGCTTGCTCACCGCGGAGGAAGCCGAGGCGTATTCCTGTGCCGCCGACGGAGAGGGCATCGGCCGCGTCAACTACGAGGCGCTGTTCTATCGCCGCATTCCGCTGCTCAAGATCGCGTTTTCCCGTTTTGACCGCAAAACGCCTGCCTTTGAGGCGTTTTTAGCCAAGGGAGAGTATGCGGATTTTGCCGCATTCATGGCGATCAAGGAGGCGCATGGCTGGAGGGCGCTTTCCACTTGGGAAGAGAAGTATCGCGTACGCGATAAGGAAGCGCTAGGTGCCTTTCTTGCCGCCCATGAGGACGAGGTACTGTTTTGGCAATTCACGCAGTACGAGTTCTTCCGCCAATGGCAAAGGCTGAAGGACTACGCCAACGCACGCGGCGTTGAGATCATGGGCGATATGCCCCTTTACGTATCCGAGGACAGTGCTGAGGTTTGGGCACATCCCGAGCTTTTCCTGCTCAACGGGGACGGCGCGCCCACCGAGGTGGCAGGAGTCCCGCCGGATTACTTCAGCGAGGACGGTCAGCTTTGGGGCAATCCGCTTTACCATTGGGAAAAGATGAAGGAGGACGGATACGCCTGGTGGACGGCAAGGCTGCAAAAGGCGCTTTCGATGTACGATATCGTGCGCATCGACCACTTCCGCGGCTTCGACCGCTTCTATGCGATCCCTGCGGGAAGTCAGAATGCCAAGGTCGGCCGCTGGTGCGACGGTCCCAAGGAATCCCTCTTTGAGGGCAAGGAGGACTGGAAGATCGTTGCCGAGGATCTGGGCATTCTGGACGAGGGGGTTTACCGCTTGATGCGCAACGTGGGATATCCCCGCATGAAGGTTTTGGAGTTCGCCTTTGACGGCAATCCCGACCAGGAATTCAAGCCCTCGAATTATGACAGCGACAACTGCGTCGTTTATACGGGCACGCACGACAATGCAACCTTTATCGAATTTCTGCAGGACCTTGATGAGGAGACGCGAGAGACCGTCTACCGTGACATTGCCTCCGAGTGCAAAAAAGCGAACAAACGCTTCTGCTACCGTCCGTCTCAGCTCGCCGACGCCCAAACCATGCAGCGGGCGCGCGAGGCAACGGTTCGCCTGGCTTACGGCAGCTATGCAAAATACGCGATCCTGCCCCTGCAGGATCTCCTGGGAACGGGCGCCGAATCCCGTATGAACACCCCCGGAACGCTCAGCGACCGCAACTGGAGCTGGCGCTGTGAGGCGGCCGATCTGAGCAATACGCTGGCAGATAAGCTTGCCCGCCTGGTAAAACAAGCAAACCGATAATCATAAAAAAGGAAGTTTCTAACATGACGAACACATGGATCAAGACCGTGGAGACGCTTCTCGCGGCCAATAACGGCGTGGATTTGCAGCACGCCTCAACCTCCGAGCTTTACCGCGCGGTCAGCCGCGCCTCAATGGCAGAAATTGCCGACACGTGGCAAAAATGCAAGGACGCACCAAAAAAGAGGGTGGGCTATCTTTCCGCCGAGTTTTTGGTGGGGCGCGCGATCTTTGCCAACCTCTACAACCTCGGCAAGCTGGACGAGGTAAAGGCGCTTCTCGCCGAGCGCGGGGTGGATATTGCCGCGTTTGAGGACATCGAGGACGCCGCTCTCGGCAACGGCGGCCTTGGCCGTCTTGCCGCTTGCTATCTCGAGTCGGGTGCGACCGTTGGTATTCCGCTTGACGGCTACGGTATTCGCTATCGCTACGGCTTGTTCCGCCAAAGCTTTGAGAACGGCTTCCAAAAGGAAAACGCAGACGACTGGCAAAAGCACGGCGACCCTTGGAGCTACCGCAAGGAGGAGGAAAGCGTTCTGGTCAAGTTCTCCGACTTTACCACGAAGGCCGTCCCCTACGATATGCCGATCATCGGTTATGGCGGAAAGACCATCAACACCCTGCGCCTGTGGCAGAGCGAGCAGCCCGGCAGCTTTGATTTTGCCGCCTTTGACAGCATGCAGATCGATAAGATCGCCAAGGATAACGTGCGCTGCGAAAGCATCAGCTACGCCCTCTATCCCAACGATTCCACGGAGAAGGGCAGGATCCTTCGCCTGCGCCAGGAGTATTTCTTTGCCTCGGCATCGGTGCAGGACCTCATTCGCAAGCACAAGCAAAAGGGACTTCCCATCGAGACGATCGGCGAGCATATCTCGCTCCAGCTCAACGATACGCACCCCGTGTTCGCCATTCCGGAGTTTATCCGTCTTGTGATGAAGGAGGGAATGAAGTTTGAAAAAGCCTTCCTCCTGGCGCGCTCGGTATTCAATTTTACCAACCACACCATTCTCGGCGAGGCGCTTGAGCGCTTGGATATGAATCGCGTTCGCAAGCTGCTGCCCGAAATTGCCAGAATTTTGAACAAGATGCAGGCGCGCATCGAGAAGGAATTTCCCGATGGCAAGCTCTTCCTCATTCGGGATAACACCGTACACATGGCAAACGTAGCCATTTACGCCGGCAACAGGATCAACGGCGTTGCGGCGTTGCATACCGAGATCCTCAAGGAGAGCACCTTCCGCGATTGGTACGAGGCCTATCCCGAGCGCTTCCTCAACGTGACGAACGGCGTAACGCCTCGCCGCTGGCTCGCGCTCTGCAACCCCGAGCTTTCCGCGCTCATTACCGAAAAGATCGGCAACGGCTGGCAGGCCGACCTCGAGCGCCTCAAGGAGTTTGAGCAATATGCGGACGACCCCGAGGTGCGCCGTGCGTTTGCGGAGATCAAGCACATCAAAAAGGTACAGCTTTCGGAATATATCCGCAAAAGGGAAGGGGTCGAGCTGCCTCCCGAATTCATCTTTGACGTTCAGGCAAAGCGTCTGCACGAATACAAGCGTCAGCTGATGAATGCGTTTTCCATTCTGTATTATTACTTCCGCATCAAGGAGGGCAAGGAGCCCGGCTTTAAGCCTACCGCGTTTATTTTCGGTGCAAAGGCGGCTCCCGCGTATTGGAACGCAAAGGGCGTGATCAAATTCATCAACGCCATTGCCGACAAGGTAAACAACGATCCCGAGGTCAATGACAAGCTTCGCGTTGTCTTCGTAACGGATTATAACGTTTCCTACGCCGAAAAGATCATGCCGGCGGCAGATATCTCCGAGCAGATCTCTATGGCGGGCATGGAGGCCAGCGGAACGGGCAACATGAAGTTCATGCTCAACGGAACGGTGACGCTCGGCACGATGGACGGCGCAAACGTGGAGATCTGTGAGGAAGCGGGCCGCGAGAACGAATACATCTTCGGCGCCACCGTTGAGGAGGTCAAGGAGATCAAGCGCGACTACCGCCCTTGGGAGATCTACAACAACGACCCGGAGCTGAAGCGGATCGTTGACACGCTTGACGACGGCACCTTTGACGATCAAGGCAGCGGAATGCTCCGCTCCGTTAAGGAATCTCTCTTTGGCGGTTGGAGCGCCGACCATTATCTCGTGCTTCAGGATTTCCGCGATTACGTTCGCGTCAAGAGCGAATTGAACCGCGATTACGGCAGCGAGGAATTCCTGGCCAAATGCATTCGCAATACGGCAAACGGCGGCAAATTCTCCTCCGACCGATCCATCCTTGAGTATGCAAAAAACGTGTGGGATCTGTAATTCGAAAATTTTCGAAAAAAATCTCAAAAAATTGCGCAATTTGCACAGAACGTCGCTCTGAAATTGTGCATTAGGTAGAAATTGTCAAATTCGCTTGACTTTCCTGCCCTCCAGTTGTATAATATAACCATCGGGAACCCCTTGCGCGTGACACCAAAAGGGGTTCCCCAAAAAGCCTAATGGCAAAAAATATTTATAAGGAGTAAAGACAATGAAAAAGTTCCTATCCGTAATCGCATTGATCATGGTCCTCTCTCTGTCGATTGCTTGCTTTGTATCCTGCAAGCCCGAAGAGACCCCTCCCGCTGACGATTCCGACAAGGTCACTGTTTGCTGGTACCAAGGCAGCAAGCTCTTGAAGGAAGAAAAGGTGGCAAAGGGCACGAAGCTCACCACCTGGACGCCTCCCGTGGTTGAAGGTAAGGACTTCACCGGCTGGTATGCAGAGGCATCCCTGAGCCAGGAGTTCGACTTTGAAACCGCTATCAACGCAGACACCGACATTTTTGCTAAGTACACCAGCAACGTGTTCGTGGCTGACGATAAGGAATACTACCTTATCGGTACCGGCTCGGGCGATATGAAGCAGAGCGGCTGGAACCACGATAACTCCATGGCTCACCTGGTGATGACCAAGACCGAAAACGCATCCGCCAACGTATACGAGATCGAGATCCTCATGTATGCAGGCGACGCATTCCAGATCTGCTACGGCGGAACCTACGACGGTCAGGTCGGTATCGGCTACGTTCCCGGCGTTGAGTATGCCGACGGCACCAACAGATACGATAACAACACCTACACTGCTGCTGATAAGAAGTTCGCAACCGTTAAGAATGCTGCCGGCGAGGTCGTATTCGAGGGTCACGACGAATTCAATAAGGAATACTGGACCTGGAACGTCTTCCTCGCAGAGGGCCAGGACGGTATCTACAAGATCATCTACACCACTTACCCCGATCATCCCGCTGACAACACCATCACCTACGAGCTCGTAGAGAAGAAGGAGCCCCTCGCTGAGACGCACGATATGTACATCTGCGGCACGGTTTCCAACTGGGATTTCAGCGACGATTTCAAGATGGCTGCTGATGATACCAAGGAGAACTACTCCTTCCTGCTCAACATCACCGAGCCCGCCGAGATCAAGCTCCGCAACAAGATCGGCGACGTTTGGTACGGTGCAGAAAAGATCACTGTAGTAAACGAATGCGGCACTTGGAACGATGGCGGTAACCTTGCTCTCGCAGCAGGCGTTTACAAGATCGCTTACAACGTAGAATCCGATACCGCAACCATCGAGGCCGTTGCTAAGTCCTTCTGGCTTGCAGGCGTGGTTAACGGCGGTCAGTTCTGGAACTGCGGCTCCGGCATTGAGTTCGAAAAGGTTAACGACACCACCTACAAGGCATACTACACCTTTACCGAAGCTGACACCGACGCTTCTTGGATGACCGGCTTTGTTGGCGCATGCAAGGCAGTTTACGGCTATGCAGGTTGGGATGCAGACATCTGGTACGGCAATCCCGAGAACGGTGACAACGTAACCGTTACCTCCTACGGTCTGTACGAGCTGGTTCTCACGCTCGACGCTACCGACAGCACCAAGGGCTCGCTCACCGCTACCAAGCTTGAGGGCTACTTCCTCGTTGGTACGATCGGCGACGGCGACACCTGGAGAGCAGAGTCTCAGAATAAGATCGAGGCTACCGGCGAT
>JAFNVK010000040.1 GCA_017379815.1 Clostridia bacterium | reverse complement strand
CGCCCGAGAGCGGCCCCTCCTACCTCTATCCGCTTCCTGCGCGAGCCACCTCGGCCTATGCCTCGGAGGAGGAGCTTACCTTGCGCGAGACCTTCTCTCAGGACGGCCTGACCTACGCGCTGGTGGGCCCCGACCGCGTTCAGCTGGTGCGTGCCGAGGTCAACGGCCTGCTTGCGATTCCCGAAACGGTTACCCACAACGGCCGCACCTACACCGTGGTTGCGATCGGTGCGATGGACGCCGAGGGGTATTTCGGCACGTGGGAGTCGGTGATCCCCGCAGGCTACAGCGTCACCGCGATCACCCTGCCCAAAACCTTGCACGTCCTTTGGGATAACGCCCTCGGCTCGCCCGACGGCGCGCTGACGAGCGTCACCGTGGATGCGGCAAATCCCTTCTTCGACAGTCTTGACGGCGTTCTCTTCACCGAGGGACTGCACACGCTTCTGCTCTATCCCAACGCAAGAGCGAGCACGTCCTACGTGATCCCCGACGAGACCGTATTCATCGCGTCCTACGCCTTCACGCAATCCGCCTCCAACCGTCTGACGAGCCTGACGCTTGGCGCATCCCTGCGCGAGGCAGGCGTTTGCGCAGGGCTTGGCGGCTACCCGCAGATGGGAGCCACCGCGCACGGCTTCCTCCGCACGGGCGAGTGGAGCCTGGTCTATTACTCGCTCACGGGGGCGCAAAGCCTTTCGGTCTCGGCCGAGAACACGCACCTTTCGATCAAGGGCGGTCTGCTCTACGCCGAGGGAGGCACGCGCGTGCTGGGACGCGTCGACCGCCGCATCACGGAGGTCGTTCTTGGCACTGACGTGCAGAGCGTCGATCCGCTCGCCTTCTACGGCTGCCCCTTCCTGAAAACGGTCTATTACGAGGGCGACGCCGCCTCCTACGCGGCCATCACCGTGGGATACCAGAATGACGAGCTGGCCTCGGCCACCGTCCTCTTCTATTCGGAGAGCGCGGCCACGGGCTGCTGGCACTACGTGGGCGGTCAGCCCACGCCCTGGTAAATTCGGAACGCAAAACGGGGACGTATCGGCAGAAAACGCAGATACGTCCCCAAGCTTAACCGTTGGTTGAGGGAAAAAACGCCAAACGGTTGAGCCAAAACAACCAACGGTCGCTTCTTTTTGCCCTCTTCTTGCGGTAGAATGAGGGCACGGCAGAGCTGCCGAATTCGAGAGGAACGCACCCATGGGGTGCGGAAAGGAAGGAAAATGAAGAACACGATCGGTGCTCGGATCGCCGAGCAAAGAAGGCAAAAGGGAATGACGCAGGAGGCACTTGCTGAAACGCTTGGCGTTTCTGCGCAGGCCGTCAGCAAGTGGGAGAACGACGTCTCCTGCCCGGATATCTCTCTCCTCCCGGCGCTGGCCGAGAAGCTGGAGATCAGCCTTGACGAGCTGCTTGGCGGCAAGAAAGCCGAGGAGCGCGTGCGCATTACTCCCGCACCGCAAAGAAGCGTGGAGGAGCTGAACCTCATGATCCGCATGCAATCGGCGGACGGCGACCGCGTCAAGGTCTGCCTGCCCTTGATCCTGTTCAAGGTCATTCTGTCGAGCGGCGGCTCCTTCATCAAGTGCGGAGGAAAGGACGTGGGCTCCTTTGACGTGGATTGGGAGCAGATCTTCCGTCTGGCCGAGAGCGGTGTGATCGGCAAGATCGCCGAGCTCGAGAGTGCCGACGGCGATACGATCGATGTCGTGGTGGAGTAAGATGAAGATCGACGTCAAAAACGAAAAGCGCAGCTTTCATTTCGCCTTTCCGAACTGGCTCATCCTCAACCGCGTCAGCATGCGCCTTGCGCGCAAGGTGACGAAGGGAGAGGTGGAGGTCAGCCTTTCGGGAAAAGCTCTGCGCGAGCTGCGCAGGACGATCAAGCGTCTGCGCAAAACGCGCGGTGACTGGAGCCTTATCGAGGTGCATTCCGCCGACGGCGACGAGGTGCGCGTGCGGCTGTAACGAACAAGAAGAAAACGGATACCGTTGGTGCAAAAACGCATCTGCGGTATCCGTTTTTTTGCTTTTTAAGCCTTATCCTTGCCGAGGAAGAGGCGGAGCGTCCTTTGGATCTGCTCGTCCCAATAGGTCCAGGCGTGGTTGCCGTCGGATTCGGCGTAGGTATGCTCCACGCCGAGCGCGTCGAGGTGGGCGTGGAATTTGCGGTTGTCCCCAAGGAGGGAATCGCGCTCGCCGCACCAGAGGTAGAGCGCAGGGAAGGGCGTGCCCGCTTCCTTTGCGCGTGTGCAGAGGGCAAAGAGATCGTGCTGCGTTCCTTCCAGGTCGGAAAAGCCCTCAAGGTCGCAGCCAAAGATGTAGCGTCCCTCGCGCCAGAGGCGCGGATCCCACATATGTGCCACGTCAAGCGCGCCCGAGAAGGAGGCGCAGTAGCCAAAGAGGTCGGGACGGGTGAGGGCGACCTTGATCGCGCCGTAGCCGCCCATGGAGAGGCCTGCTACGAGGTTGTCCTCGCGCGCGGAGGACATGCCGCGAAAGTAGCTTTGGCAGACCGCAGGAAGCTCTTGGGAGACGAAGGTGAGATATTTCATGCCGTAGGCGGTGTCGGTGTACCAGCTTCTGGCCACCGAGGGCATCACCACGGCGATGCCGTAGTCGGCGGCGTAGCGCTCAATGGAGGTTCGCCGCATCCAGATGCTGTGATCGTCCGAGAGACCGTGCAGCAGATAGAGCGTTTTGTAGGTGGGAGAGGCGGCGCCGTCGGCGGTCATGCCGATCAGCGTCTTTGCCTTTTCGGGCAGGACGACGTTCACCGAAACGCCCATGCCGAGCGCGTCGGAGTGATATTTGAGCTCCAGAAAAGCCATAAGGGTTCTCCTTTCCGTTGAAGCGTGCTTGCTTACACGCTCATTATAGCACAGACGGCAGGGGGTGTCAAGGAGGAAAAGGAGAGTTATGGGCGCTCGTGTTCACATCTTCTCTGATCCGCCAACGAAAAAAGCACACCCAAAGGTGTGCTTTTCGTTGTGAAGGGGCGATAAAAAAGATATTTTCGTCTTTTTTGTTTGGGGTTGAACTGTCGCGTCCCGATCACGCCGTAAGGCGTGTATATCATCAATTCCGCAGGAATTGCATATCATCAATGCGAAGAATTGTATATCATCAAGTCGCAGGTAAATGCACGCTGACGCGTGATGAGATACAGCCCCAAAGG
>JAFNVK010000039.1 GCA_017379815.1 Clostridia bacterium | reverse complement strand
GTTTCTCATCCTTCTGTACGGCATTCTGACCCTGTTTGTGATCATTTTCTTCAGCATCGTTTACCTGGCTTCGACCAAAGAAAGCTACGAGCTGGAGCAGTGCCGCATCATTGGCAAAAAGCCGAAGAGCTTTGGCAAGGATGTGAACGACCTGCTGGATAACAAATTCCACCTGACGCTGCTCTCTTTGCCGATGGTTGGCCTGTTCGTGTTTACCGTTATCCCGTTGGTGACCATGATCCTGATCGCATTCACCAACTACGATGCGGCGCACGAGGTCCCCTCGCGTTTGTTCCATTGGGTTGGCTTTGACAACTTCAAGGAGCTTTTCTCGGGCAACAGTACCCTTGGCGCAACCTTTTGGCGTGTGCTTGCGTGGACGCTGATCTGGGCGGTTCTTGCCACCTTCACCAGCTACATCTTTGGCATGCTGCTGGCCATGCTGATCAACCGCAAGGGGATCAAGCTCAAAAAGCTTTACCGCACCCTGTTTGTTGCCACCATTGCCGTCCCGCAGTTCGTTTCTCTGTTGATCATGTCCAAAATGCTGGATACCGGCGGCGGTATTCTCGGCTCGGGCGGCGGCATTATCACGCAGCTCATCGAGCGTCTGTTCGATTTCCATCTTAAGTTTGGTATCGATATTAACACCACGCGTATCTGCATCGTTATTGTTAATATGTGGATCGGTGTTCCTTACAGTATGCTGATGTGCTCGGGTATCCTGATGAACATTCCGAGCGATCTTTACGAGTCGGCCCGCATCGACGGAGCATCTCCCGCGCGCCGCTTCTTCAAGATCACGCTTCCTTATATGTTATTCGTCACAGGCCCGTATCTGATTACGCAGTTTATCGGCAACATCAACAACTTTAACGTGATCTACCTGCTCAGCGGCGGCGGCCCCGGCGATATTATGCTGTATACCGACGGCGCAAAGGGAACGGATCTGCTGATCACGTGGTTGTATAAGCTCTCCCTCGGTGCCGATCGCAACTACAAACTGGCATCGGTTATCGGTATTCTGGTGTTTGTCATTTCCGCCACGTTTAGCCTTATCGTCTACAATAAGTCCTCGGCGGTGAAAGGAGAGGATAATTTCCAATGAGTACGAACAAACAGCTTGAACGTCAAAAAGCGGCTTCGCAAGAGGCAAAAGAGCTTACCAACTGGCAAAAGATCGACAAAATGGAAGCGGAGCTCGAGCGCGGCAAGCCCAAGAAAAAGCGCCGCGGCGGAATGCGCTTCAGAAGGATCTTCGGAGATACCGTGGGGCAGATCGTGCTTACCGTTCTCTCCATTCTTTGGATCATTCCTCTGTTCTATCTGCTCGTTCAATCCTTCCGCAAGGAGCCGGGTGCGTGGTCGCCTACCTTCTTTCCGCAGGAATGGACGCTGGATAACTACAAGAGACTGTTTACCGAGACCAAGTTTTTGCAATGGTACGGCAACACGCTGCTGATTGCGGTTTGCAGCTGCATCATCACGGCGATCTTCGTGCTTTCCGTGGCATACGTGTTCAGCCGCATGAAGTTTAAGGCGAGAAAGCCGATGATGAACGTTATGCTCGTGCTTGGTATGTTTCCGGGCTTTATGAGCATGTCGGCAGTCTACTTCCTGCTCAAGATTCTGTTGCCCGACAACTACCAATCTCACCTGAGCCTGATCATCGTTTACTCTGCCGGTGCGGCGCTCAGCTACTACATTGCAAAGGGATTTTTCGATACCGTTCCCAAATCCTTGGACGAGGCGGCGCGCATCGACGGAGCATCCCGCTTCAGAACCTTCTACAAGATCATTCTTCCGTTGAGCAAATCCATTATCATTTACACCATTCTCACGTCCTTTATTTCTCCGTGGTGCGATTACATCTTCGTTTCCTACATCATGGCAGGCGTACCCGATACGGGAATGTATACCGTTTCTCTCGGTATGTATAAATGGCTTGAGCGTGAAATGATCCAACAGTATTTCACCACCTTCTGCGCGGCGGCCGTTATCGTGGCAACGCCCATTACCGGACTCTTTATGTGGTTGCAAAAGTACTACGTTGAGGGGGTTACCGGCGGAGCAGTGAAGGGATAAGGAGGAATACATGAAAAGACTTCTTTCTCTTCTTTTGCTGGTTTCGCTTCTTCTTGGCGCGCTTTCTCTCTCGGCTTGCCGCAAGGAGCCCGGGGACGAAGAAAAGGTCACGCTGAACATCATTGACGATAACTACCGCAACTGGTACGAGATCTTCGTGTACAGCTTTTACGATACGAACAACGACGGTATCGGTGACCTCAACGGCGTAACCGCAAAGCTTGATTACATCAAGGAGATGGGCTTCAACGGCATTTGGCTGATGCCCATTCATCCCTCGCCCACCTATCACAAATACGACGTGACCGACTATTATGCGATCGATCCGCAATACGGCACGCTCGACGATTTCAAGACTCTGGTTGACGAGGCACACAAGCGAGGCATTCGCGTGATCATAGACTTGGTGGTCAACCATACGAGCGACGGTCACCCGTGGTTCCTTGAGGCGTGCAGCTACATTCGCACGCACGGCGAGCCCGGCGGCGAGCGCGGCGATTTTTACAACTTCAAAACCAACAAGGACGGCGCGTATCACAGTGTCAACGGCACGCAGTATGCTTACGAGGGTCAGTTTTGGAGCGGTATGCCGGATCTGAACCTTGACAGTGAGAGCGTTCGTCGCGAGATCAAGCAGATCATGAGCTTCTGGTTGACCGAGTATAACGTTGACGGCTTTCGTCTGGATGCGGTGACCAGCTACTACACGGGCAACGTGGACAAGAACGTCGCCTTTCTTTCCTGGCTCAATACCGAGGCAAAGGCAATTAAGCCCTCGGCTTACATTGTCGGTGAAGCCTGGGTAGGCAGCGATTACCTCATCAACCGCTATTACGAGAGCGGCTGCGATAGCTTCTTCCTCTTTACCGCCTCGCAGGCAGGCGGCAGCATTGTGCCCGCAGTGAAAAACAGCAGCGGAAAGGCCATTGGCCAGCTGTTTATGCAGCTGCAGGAGACCTACGGCAGTGACGCGATCCTCGCGCCCTTCCTGGGCAATCACGACACGATGCGTCCCGGCAGCTTTATCGGCGGCATGGAAAACGTCAAAATGGCGGCCGGTGTGCTCTCCATGATGAACGGCGGCACGTTCGTTTACTATGGCGAGGAGATCGGCATGATCAGCAAGGGGGGGAACAACTCCGACCCCGCAAAGCGGATCGCCATGAAATGGGAAGCCAAAAACATCTATGAGGGCCATTGCTATCTCCCGCCCGAAAACACCCCGGTCGATGAAACGTCTTATTACTATCCCTCGGTAGCGGAGCAGGCGGCGGATGCTGACAGCATTCTCAACTATTACAAGGCCGCTATGGAGCTGCGCAACCGTTTCCCGTCTATTGCGCGCGGAAAGGTAACCTATTATCCCGAAGGACAGAACGGCTATATCTGCGTCATCACCAAGGAATATCAAGGCGAAAAGATCACCATCGTATTCAATACGGATATTTTTGAACAGACGGTAACGCTGGACAAGGACCTGCTTGGTTATACCGAGCTTGTCGGTGCGCTTTACGCCGCGGGCGGAGAATTTTCTTTCAACGAGAGCGGAGAGCTCGTGATGCCGCCGCAATCGATCGCAATCTTTAAGTAAGGAGAAACTTGTATGGCAAGCTTGTCACTCAAACATATTTTCAAAGTATACGACGGAGGCGTCAAGGCAGTAAACGACTTCTGTATGGATATTGACGACAAGGAATTTATCGTGTTCGTCGGTCCTTCCGGCTGCGGCAAGTCCACCACGCTGCGCATGATCGCGGGACTGGAGGAGATCACTGCAGGCGAGCTCCGTATCGATAATGAGATCGTGAACGATTTTGAGCCCAAGGACAGAAACATCGCCATGGTGTTCCAGAACTATGCTCTTTATCCGCATATGAGCGTGTATGAGAATATGGCGTTCTCCTTGCGCACCATTCATATGCCCAACGATCAGATCCACGAAAAGGTCATGGAGGCCGCCGAGATCCTCGGCATCACCGAGTATCTTGAGCGAAAGCCCAAGGCTCTCTCGGGCGGTCAGCGCCAAAGAGTTGCACTCGGACGCGCGATCGTTCGCCAGCCCAAGGTATTCCTGCTCGACGAGCCGCTTTCCAACCTGGATGCAAAGCTGCGTGCCGCCATGAGAGCGGAGATCTCCCGCTTGCACGAAAAGCTTGGCACGACCTTTATCTACGTTACCCACGACCAGGTGGAGGCCATGACGATGGGCTCCCGTATCGTCGTGATGAAGGATGGATTTGTGCAGCAGATCGATACGCCGATCAACCTGTACAAATATCCGGACAATATGTTCGTCGCCGGCTTTATCGGCACGCCTCAGATGAACTTCTTTGACGGCACCGTCACCAAAACGGGCGATGACGTTCGTTTCTCGCTCGATTGCGGAACCAACATCGAGATGAAGTACGTGCAGGCGGATAAGATCCCCGTCAAGTACATGGACGGCGCACACAGGATCGTATTTGGTATTCGTCCCGACGACGTTCGCGTGTATAACAAGAACAACTACAACGATGGCTCCTGGGCTCCTGCCAAGGCGGTCGTCAGCGTGGTCGAGGTGCTTGGCGGCGAAACCTTGATCTATGCAAACCTCAATCCGGAAACGCCCGATGCACAGAGCGGAGCGATCATCATCAAGGCAGACCCCGACACCGAGGTTCGCCGCGGTGACGTGATCGATATTGAGATCTCCCGCCGCAAGTTCCACGTCTTCGACAAGGACACCGAGAAGAGCATTCGCCGCAGAATTCCCGAGGTCAACGTGATCCGGGCATCGGTTGCGGGCGGTGTGCTTGGCTTTGCCGATCAGCGCTTTGCTCTGCCCGCCGCAGTCAGCTGTGCGGACAGCACCGACGCCGAGATCTCGATGCCTGTCGGCGCGCTCACCCTTGGTGAGGGCAACGGACGGGCAAGGGTGCAGTGGATCGAAGCCATCGGCGGCAAGACGCTTTATTTCCTCACGGTCGGCGAGCTGACGCTCTTCTCCCTGGAGGAGGGAAGTGCAAGATTTGCGGTCGGTGACGAGGTTGCGTTCGATATCGACTTTACGCAAATGGCGATCGAATCGCTCGGCGTTGCACCCCTCAACCTCACCAACACCCTTGACGGTACCTTCTCCAAGGTGAAGGACGAATCCCGCAAGTTCTACCACTTCTACATGAACGTTGGCGAGGCAAGGCTCGTGCCCACCGACAGCATTTGCGAAAAGGTGTTTGCTTGCAAGGGCAATAAGATCTTCCATACGCCTCTGGAATACGTGGTGGAGGCGAAGGATCTCCGTGTGGCACCTCATACCGAGGGCGCAGAAAACGTTCTGGTTGGTAAGGTTCTTGAGGTCCTGGACTATGGCCGCGCCAAGTACGCCGTGATCGATGCATACGGTCAAAGACTGATCGTGGCATACGACGGAAGCGTTGGCGAAACGGTTGACGTGACCGTGCCCGTGGAAGCCGTGACCATTAAGGATAAGACCATTGACATCATCATCGTGTGATCCCTGACAAAACGCGAGAGCGCCCACCAAGCGGTGGGCGCTCCTTTTGCATATAACGGTTGCGGATGGTTTTTGGGGGCGTCTCTCTCAGATGTCCACGCCGAGGAGCTCCTTGGCCAGGATGCCCACGAAAAAGGAGATCACGGCAACGCCGATGCTGATGCCCGCCATCTCCAGGAAGCGCGAGCCGAATTTCAGGTCCTGCGCCACCGAGGTGTAGTACGTGAATCCCGCAATGATCAGCACGATGATGCCGATCATCGCGCCCAGAGCGAGCAGGGGCTGTGAGAGAAGCAGGTAGGGCGCGATCAGGGCTACCACGGTCAGCAGATACGCGATGCCCGTATAGGAGCAGGACTTGAAGGCGTCCTTGCGTCCCTCGCTCTTGGCCGAAAGGAATTCGCTGGACGCCATCGAAAAGGTCGCCGAAATGCCGACGATCAGTCCCGAAAGAGCCACCAGCTTGGTGTTCTGCATAGCAAAGGTGAAGCCGGCAAGGCTTCCCGCAAGCTCGACGAGCGCATCCGAAAGGCCGAGCACCATACTGCCGACGTAATGCAGCTTTTCCTCGTCCAGCATGGAGAGCAGGGCGGCCTCGTGCTCCTCCTCCTGCTCGCGGATGTGTGCGCTCTCGGGGATCTCCTCCACGAGCCTGCCGTACGTATCCTGGGCGAGCTCCTCGCCGCGCTCCATCAGCTTGACGGCAAAGGTGAAGCCGAGGATCCTGGCGATCCAGGTGTATTTGAGAATTTTTGCGCGCTTTGGCTTCATCTCGATGCCGGTGTAGCTTTTCCAGATCTCGTAGTGTGCGCGCTCCTCGGCGGCCAGACGCTCGAGGGTCTTTTTGTTTTCCTCGCCCTTGGCGAACTTGGCGATGCGCTGATAGATGATGCTCTCGTTCAGCTCGTTCTGCTGCATTTGCAGGACGGTTGCGAGAACGTCCTTGGAAAGTTCCTTCATTTTGCTTCCTCCGCTGTTCGATGCGCGTTTTGACACAAACGCGCGCTTTTTCTTTATTGTACCACAGTTTTGGGAATATTGCAAGAGGGAAGAAGAAAGACGCGGCTTTTTGAGAATGGGAAAGCCGTTTCCGTAGCGGCAGGCAAGATGTGGTGCACAAAAGACGCCCCCTCGCGGCGAGTTCGCCGCGAGGGGGGCTTGGTTTATCTTTGCACCTTCGGGTTGTCGGTTCTTTCCAACAGGTAATCAATGGAAACGTCGAAATAATCCGCGAGCAGAATGAGCGTGCGGTAATCCGCCTCCCGCTCTCCCGTTTCATAGCGACTGATGCTGTTTTGGCTCATGTTCAGATCCATGGCCAATTTCAGCTGAGAAATGTTTTTCTGCTTTCGCAAAGCTCTTAATCGCATACTTCTCTCCAAAAAAATAAAAAACCTATTGACATTATTATACCATTGTGGTATAATCAAAATATGCCATTTTGGTATATTTTATTCTTTGGAGGAAGTTTTTATGTCTGCTTATCTTCACACCGTCATAGACGGAAACAAAAACTTTGGTGGGTATTTATCCGTTGATGGGGCAAAATCATTTGCCATCAATGACGATATGACCTATGAGTTGACACCCGGACACCATGCGCTCATGGTTTATTCCGCGCCGGATTTTCAAAGAAAGTCCGGAAAGCTGCAAGCAACGCTTTATACGCATACGTCCTCTAATGGAGCCGTTCTGGATACGCTGGAGGCTCAAAGCGCAATCCGTAACATGGGCGAGGGCTGGGAAATCAACATTATGGTGGACGACCGACAGATGGTTGAGTTGAACATCCTGAGCCAGGGCAGCAAGATCGTCGGCGATCCGATGTACGGTGTGTCCGATCTTTCGGAGAAAGAAGTCAAAGAGCTCGAAGAACGGTTTGATGCATGGAGAAACACCCCGATCAGAAGCAAGAAAAAGATGATTTGGGGAGCAATTCTTGCTTTTCTCGGCATTTACGGCACCACGGGTATGCTTCAGCAATCTCCTGTGGAGATAGGGGGGCTTCTCGGGATGCTCGGCCTTGCGGTAGCCGGCGTACTTCTCTTTGTTTTCGGTTTCCGTAAAAAGATCCGCCGCCAGTAATCCCCCCCTTGAATATACCAAAAGAGCAGCGAACGGTTTGCGTTCGCTGCTCTTTTATTTCATCTGCCTGCTTTTTTGGGTGCAGGTCAAAAACCCGCCGAGCCGTGTAATCGGGAAGTTGAAACCCTGTTTTCCAGGGCGGTGTCCGCGCCGCGGCTTTACTGCTCCCAGCATCCGTGTGCGGCCGAGACAAGTCAATCGATGCTCGCACAAGGGAGGTCTGCAAACCGCCGTCGAGGTTGGACTCCTTTAATCAGTTGTGGGTTCATATCGCCGATCATCACGCACACGGCAGGAGGCGTTCTGTGCTTTGCGGAGAATCAGTTTGCGTCGTAGTCGATCTCCTCGGAGAACATGTCGTCAAAATAGTCGGCAATGTCGTCAAATTCGTCATCGTCGTCCACCGTTACCAGGGTGTCCTCGCCGTTCTCGTCCTTCTCGGCGCGCAGGACCACGTACTCGCAAAAGCCGTCGTCGCCGCCCTCGGTCTCCTCCACGGGGATCATGGCGTAGTAGGTGACGCCGTTTCTCTCGGCTACGCCGATCAGCTCAAATTCGATCTCGTTGCCCTCCTCGTCGGTCAGGGTAAAAAATTCGCGCTCGTTGTTGTTATCCATATGTATCAGGCTCCTTTATTTGATGTTCTTGGTCTTGCTTTTATTGTACATGAGAGTGGGGGTCTTGTCAAGTCCCTTTCCACATTTTTTCGGAAAGAGGCAGAGCATTACGCTTTGGGAAAAACGCATTTTTTCGGGAAGGGGAAGGGCATTACACTTGGGAAAAAACCGATTTTTTCGGGAAGGGGCAGAGTATTACACTTGGGAAAAATCCAGAAGGTCGGAGAGAATGGCGTTGCTCAAAAGCATTCCCTCGCGGGAGAGGGCGTAGCCGTCCTTCGTGCGGAGAACCAGGCCGCGGGCAAGGTAGGGCGCAAGAGGCGCGGAAAAGCGATCGGCAAAGCTTGTGCCAAAGCGGGCGGAGAAGTCCTCCTCCACGATCCCCTCGGTAAGGCGAAGACGAAGCATCACGTATTCCTGCAGGCGTTCCTCTTGGGAGGGGGTCTCGCGCTCGGCGGTGATATCCCGTCCTGCAAGAAAGGCGGCAAGGTCGCGCGAGTTGCCAAAGCGCTCGCCAAAGAGGTCGGAGTAGGCCGCAGGACCCAAGCCGAGGTATTCCTCGCAATTCCAGTATTTCAAATTGTGACGGGATTCATACCCTTTTTTCGCAAAATTGCTGATCTCGTATTGCAAAAGGCCGTTTGCCTCGAGCAGGGTCGCGCCAAGAAGGTACATCTCGCGCGTTTGCTCCTCGTCGGGCAGGACCAGGCGATCCCCCATGCGGCCAAAGGGCGTGCCCTCCTCAACTGAGAGGCCGTAGGCCGAGACGTGGTCGGGCGAGAGCGCAAGCAGGGCGCGCAGGGTGTCGAGGTAGCTCTCTTTCGTTTGATGGGGAATGCCGAGCATCACGTCGGCCGAGAGGTTGGCAAAGCCTGCCTCGCGTGCGCTCTCCGCCGTGCGGCAGAAGTCGTCGAGGGTGTGCGTGCGGCCAAGGGCCTTCAATTCCTCCTTGTGTGCGCTCTGCAGGCCAATGCTCAAGCGGTTGAAGCCAAGCGCGCGCAGATGGCGAAAATAGGCAGGATCGCCCGTGCGCGGATTGCATTCGGCGGTGATCTCGGCGTCGGGCGCGAGCGAAAAGGCGTCGCGGACGGCTTGCATCACGCGCGTCATCTGCTCCTCGGAGAGTAGCGTCGGCGTGCCTCCGCCAAGGTAAAGGGTGTCCACGGTGTAGCCGCGGCAGCGCTCCCCCCGGGACTGCAGATCGCGGCAGAGCGCATCCACGTAGGCGTTGACCGTCTCCTCCTTCGGTCGCGGGAAGGAGCAGAAGTCGCAGTAGAGGCACTTGCTTTTGCAGAAGGGGATATGCAGGTAAAGGCCAAGCGTCTTCATGCCGTCAGCCTTCCCTCGCGTCGGGCAGAGCGATCAGACGCTCGCAAAGCTCGCCGTAGGAGATCCCCGCCGCCTGCGCGGACAGGGGGAGGAGGCTCGTCGGCGTCATGCCGGGCAGGGTGTTGGCCTCGAGAATATAGAGCTCTCCGTCCTCGTCGAGCATCACGTCAAAGCGGGCGTATTGGCGCAGACGAAGCACGCGGAAGGCGTCAAGGCAAAGCTTTGCCAGACGGTCGGCCGTCTCCTTCGGGATGGGAGCGGGGCAAAGCTCCTCGGTGCTTCCCTGGTATTTGTTGGCGTAATCGTAAAAGCCGACCTTTGGGCGGATCTCCACGGCAGGCAGAGCCTCGCCGTCCAGGATCGCCACGGTCAGTTCGCGCCCCGTGATGCGGCGCTCGGCCAGAACGCGATCCTCCCAGCGGAAGGCCTCGTCAAGGGCGGCGGAAAGGGATGCGCGATCCTCCACCATGGTCACGCCCACGCTTGAGCCGCCGCAGCAGGGCTTGACGACGCAGGGGAGCGGAGCGCGAAGGAGGATCTCCTCCTTGGTCTTGGGGGTGGCGCAGATCCATTCGGGCGTGGGAAGTCCTGCGTCGCAGAGCAGGCGCTTGGTCAGATCCTTATCCATGGCCAGAAGACTGCCGACGTAGTCCGAGCCCGTGTGCGGAATGCCAAAGGACTCCAGCGTGGCCTGCAGCTGTCCGTTCTCTCCCATCGCGCCGTGCAGGGCAAGGAAGACGCGGTCGGCCATGCGGCAGAGTGCAAGCACGTTGCGGCCGATCAGGGCGTCGCCGTTTCCAACGCGCGACTTGAGCGCGGCAAGATCCGGAACGGTGGAGGGAATGGGGGATCGCTCGTAGGGCGTTGTGCGAAAGAGTGCGTCGGTATCGCTTGGCAGCTCCGAAAGCCCCTCGTATACGTCCAGAAGAAGAACGCGATGTCCGCGCTCGATCAGGGCGTTGGCGATCAGGCTTCCCGAGGAGAGGGAAACGTCACGCTCGGGGGAATAGCCCCCGGCAAGTACAACGATATGCAATGGACAATACTCCTTTCGTCGGTGCTGTTGTCGCGGTGAAGCGGAGAGGCGAGCGGTCTACTTTTCCGTGCGGCGCAGAAGGAGGACGCGGTCCTGCCCTCCGTAGTCGCGGAACAGACGGCAAACGGGAAAGCCGTTTTCCCGAGCTAAGAGCTGAACGGCCTCGGCCTGGTCGTAGCCGATCTCCAGAAGGAAAAAGCCGTCCGCCTTGAGGTATTTGGCATAGTCAACAAGAAGGGCGCGGTAAAAGGTGAGTCCGTCCTCGCCGCCGTCCAGAGCCGCCTCGGGCTCGCATCTGACCTCGGGCGAGAGGGAGGGAAGGGTGGAGGTGGGAATATAGGGGGGATTGGACAAAATGGCGTCCAGAGGCTCGTCGCAGAGCGGCGCGCGCGGAGCGAGCAGGTCGTCAAGGCGGGGGAAAAAGCGATCCGAGACGCCGTTTTTGCGCGCGTTGCGCTCGGCAAGCGCCAGCGTGCGCGGAAATTTATCCAGCGCGAGTGCCGTCGTGTCGGGACGCTCGGCAAGCACCGAGACCGCAATACAGCCGCTGCCCGTGCAGAGATCGGCAAAGCGTGCCCCTTGGGGGAGACGGCGGATCGCCTCCTCCACGAGGATCTCGGTATCCGAGCGCGGGATCAGGCAGTCGGCGCTTACCTCGTAGGTCTGGCGGTAGAACTCCCACTCGCCGAGCAGGTATTGCAGGGGGTAGTGCGCTTCTCTCTTGGAGAGCGCCTTCTCCAGCGCGTCGGAGGAATAGTCCTGCTCCGCGGGAGCGGCAAGCAGTGCCTCGGGGGAAACGCCGCAAAACGTCTCGAGCAGGCGTGCGGCCTCCCCTTCGGCATTGTCGATCCCCGATGCCGACAGCCTTCGGCAAATTTCGGAATAGGTCATGGCGTATCCTCCTTTCCTGCGTGCTTTTCCTATCTCTAACATCTTATCATAAATTCCGGAAAAAAGAAATAGATTTTCGAAAAAAACGAAAAAAACTTTGGAAATCCACTTGCTTTTTCCGAAAAAGATGGTATACTGGTACTGTAGGATTTTGCATGACGTTTTCAGGCAGAGCATGACCCTCCTGCAATGCGAACAGAAAGAGGTTTTAATCATGGAAAAGAAGAGTGCCGTTTGGACCGTTGTCAAGGTCGCCCTGGCCGTGACGGCCGTTTGCGCCGCTGCCGCATTCGTCTATTATAAGTTCTTCCGCAAGAAGAAGGAGCTGCTTGAGGAGACCGAGGAGCTGGCCGAGCTTGAGCTTGAGCCGGGTGAGCTTTCGGAGGAGCCCTCCTTTGAGGCCGACGCGGCCGACGTGATTGCCAACGCCGAGGAGATGGCCTAAGACACGCCACAATCGGATGAGAATCTTGCTTTCCCACCTCCGTGCGGGAAGGCATTTTTCTCTGCAAGAAGCAAAATTCCAAAGCACGGGAGCATAAATTCTGAAGAAAAGGGGACCTTCCCATATGGCAAAATACAGACGCGGCAGGATCAACGACGAGATGCAAAAGGAGATGACCTCCATTCTGCGCAGAGTCAAGGATCCGCGCATCAGCGATTCCTTCGTCAGCATCACGGCAGTGGATTGCACGGCCGACCTCAAATACGCCAAGATCTATTATTCCGCGCTTCGCGGCGACGCCAAGGAGGTTGCCGCGGGTCTGCGTGCGGCAGGCGGCTTTATCCGCCGCGAGCTTGCGCGCACGCTCAATCTGCGCATCACTCCCGAGCTCACCTTCCTGCCCGATACCTCCATCGCCTACGGCGCGCACATCGCCTCGATCCTGGAGACGCTGGACATCTCCGAGGAGCCTGAGGAGAACGACGGCGAGGACGGAGAGGACGCATGAGGGAATATCGCGCGTGGACCCTTGAGGAGGTCCTTTCCTACCTGGAGCAGCCGGCCGACACGCTGATCCTGTTTCACCGCAATCCCGACGCCGACGCCGTTGGCTCTGCCTTTGCGCTCAGGCGCGTGCTGCGTGAGCTTGGCTCGCGTGCCTTCTGCGTTTGCGAGAGCGAGGTGCCCGAGCGGCTGCGCTTCTTGATGGATCGCGAGCAGAAGAGCGTGCTTCCCTCGGCCATCCCCGAGGGGCTTGACGTTCACCGCGTGATCTGCGTGGACACGGCCTCCCCCTCCCAGCTGGGCGAGCTTTGGGAGCTTTACGGTGAGTGGATCGATCTTTCCATTGACCATCACGCCTCCTGCTCGGTCTTTTCTGACCATTACATCTCCACCGAGGCGGCGGCCACGGGCGAGATCCTGTTTGACCTTTGCCGTCAGCTGGCCAACGAGGGCAGGATCACGGTCACGGAGGAGCTTTGCACGGCACTTTACGCCGCCATCAGCTCGGACACGGGCGGCTTCCGCTATTCCAACGTCACCCCCGAAACGCATCTGCGCGCCGCCGAGCTTCTTGCCGGCGGGATCGACGCGGCAGAGATCAATCACCGTCTGTTTGAGAGCAAGAGCATGGAGCTGCTTCGCGCCGAGAGTGCAGGCATTTCCAATCTGCACCTGTTTGCCGACGGCCGCATCGCCGTGATCACCTTCCCCTATGCGCTCAAGGTTGCGCTTGCGCTTTCGGACGAGCATTTGGGGACCCTCGTGGAGCTTGCCCGCTCGCTCGACGGGGTCAAGGTCGCGGTGGCCATTCGCCAATCGGGTGCGTCGGGTGTGTTCCGCGTGTCGGTGCGCTCCTCCTGCGCCTATGACGTTGCCGCGCTTTGCGCACAGTTTGGGGGCGGGGGGCATGAGAAGGCCGCAGGCTGTACCGTCACGGCGGCCGACATTGACGAGGCCATGAGCAAGCTGGTGGACTGCATCCGCGAGGACGAATTGATCTGATCCGCATCCCTTTTTGAATAAACGCCTTCCTTTCGGGACATGATGATTGCATCACAAACCGAAAGGAAGGATTTTTTTGATGCAGCAAGCCAGAATACTTACGTTTACGCTCGTTTTGTTTTCGCTATTGCTCTTTATCGGACTGATGCCCGTGCATGGGGAAGAGGAGATCTACGAGAGCGTGGTGCGGTTGCACGTGCTGGCCAATTCGGACGGCGAGGAGGACCAGGCCTTAAAGCTGGAGGTGCGGGACGCAGTCCTTGCGTACACCACGCCGCTTCTGGCCGAGTGTCGGGAGCGCGATGAGGCGGAGGCACTTCTTTTGGAGCATCTTGACGGTATTCGCGAGGTGGCCGAGGCGCGCCTGCGCGAGAGGGGAGCGGAGAATGCGGTCGAGGTGACGCTTGGGAAGGAGAAATATCCCGAGCGAAGCTACGATGGGATCTGCTTTCCGTCGGGGGAGTATCTTTCCCTGCAGGTGAAGATCGGGGAGGCCGAGGGGAAGAACTGGTGGTGCTGCTTGTTTCCCGCGTTGTGTCTGGGGAACGCGGCGGTGAGTGACGAGGAGGCGGAGGGAGCGTTTATCGAGGTAGGACTTACGCCGCCGCAATACAAGATCATCACCGAGACCGAGAGGCCGGTTTACCGCATACGGTTCAAGATTTTGGAGATCCTCCGAGGAATTTGGGAGTAAGAGAGATCGCGCACGGCACGAAAGATCTGTTGCTTTGCGCGTGAGCGCGCTCGCCGCATAATGGGTGTGTTGCTTCGCGCGTGAGCGCGGTGGAAAGCCCCCACGCCAGTGGGCGCAGGTGGAGGGCGCGTAGCCCTCCTCGCGCGTCGCAACGCGCGAAACTCTCCCCCCGGCCGTTTTCTTTTTGCCAAGCTTTTTCTTTTGGGCCTACATGGGCAAAAGAAAAAGCGGAGGTGGGAGCGCTGAAACGCAATACGGCTATTGCCTTTGGGCGGAAGTAACATTAGGCTCCCTTGTGTAAAGGGAGCTGTCGCCGTTAGGCGACTGAGGGATTGTCTTGCAATAACCTTTTACTTTTTACAACCCCTCCGTCTCGCTTCGCGAGCCACCTCCCCTTGCACAGGGGAGGCTTTTTTAGTTTCCCGCGCCCTTTTGAGAGGTGGCACGCGTTAGCGTGACGGAGAGGGCTTTCCCCCTTTTTTTTCGTTCCCCCTGCAAAAAAATCGTAAAAATCACGGAAAATCTAAGGATAGTTCTTGACTTTTTCAAAAAATGTGGTATGATATAAAGTGTAAATCAACGATTATTGGAGGATTTCATCATGAAGCATATCGAAACCATCGAGACGCGCAACCTTTGCGAGAGCGCAAAGAACGGCGGCTGCGGCGAGTGCCAGACTTCCTGCCAGTCTGCTTGCAAGACCAGCTGCGGCATTGCTAACCAGCAGTGCGAGAACACGGAAAGCAAGTAATCTTTCTTGTAAAAATGCCGCCGAATCGGGCGGCATTTTTACTGCAACGTACCCTCTCGGCTCGAATGAGCCCTCATTTTCTTCAAGGAGCGTTTTACCTATGATACATCAATATCAGCTTGGCGGCTATAATATCGTTCTGGATACCTGCTCGGGCGGCGTCCACGTGGTGGACGAGGTGGCCTACGACGCCATCGCTCTCTTTGAGAGCCATTCGCGCGAGGATGTCCTCTCCAGCCTGCAGGAAAAATATGCCGGCCGCGAGGACGTCACCCCCGAGGATATTGCCGAATGCTACGACCAGATCCTCTCGCTCAAGGAGGCGGGCAAGCTCTTTGCCCCCGATACCTTTGAGGGCATGGCGGGCAAGCTGAAGGAAAAGAGCGCGGGCGTGGTCAAGGCCCTCTGCCTGCACGTGGCGCACACCTGCAACCTCAACTGCTCCTATTGCTTTGCCAGCCAGGGCAAATACCACGGCGACAGAGCCGTGATGAGCTTTGAGGTGGGCAAGCAGGCCCTGGATTTCCTCATCGCCAATTCGGGCACGCGCCGCAATCTGGAGGTCGACTTCTTCGGCGGCGAGCCTCTGATGAATTTTGACGTCGTCAAGCAGCTGGTCGCCTACGCGCGCTCGGTGGAAAAGCAGTACAACAAGAACTTCCGCTTTACCCTGACCACCAACGGTATGCTCGTCGACGAGGACGTGATCGACTTTGCCAACCGCGAGTGCCACAACGTGGTCCTGAGCCTTGACGGCCGCCGCGAGATCCACGACCGCTTCCGCGTAGACTACGCGGGCAAGGGAAGCTGGGATCGCATCGTGCCCAAATTCCAAAAGCTGGTCGAGGCCAGAGGGGGCAAGGGCTATTACATGAGAGGCACCTTCACGCACGCCAACCCGGATTTCCTCAAGGACATTGAGACCATGCTTGACCTGGGCTTTACGGAGCTGAGCATGGAGCCCGTCGTCTGCGCCCCGGGAGACCCCTCGGAGCTGACGGCCGAGGATCTTCCCATCGTGATGGAGCAGTATGAAAAGCTTGCCGAGCTGATGCTCGAGCGTGACCGCGCGGGTAAGCCCTTCACCTTCTATCACTACATGATCGACCTGACGGGCGGCCCCTGCATCTACAAGCGCATCTCGGGCTGCGGCTCGGGAACCGAATACATGGCCGTCACCCCCTGGGGCGACCTCTATCCCTGCCACCAGTTCGTGGGCGAGGAGGCTTACCGCCTTGGCGACGTCTGGACGGGCGTGACCAATACCGAAAAGCAATGTGAGTTTGCCTCCTGCAACGTCTACGCGCGCCCCGATTGCCGCGACTGCTGGGCAAAGCTGTATTGCTCGGGCGGCTGTGCCGCAAACGCCTACCACGCAACGGGAAGCGTTGCGGGCGTTTACAAGACGGGCTGCGAGCTCTTCCGCAAGCGCATGGAATGCGCCATTATGGTGGAGATCGCGCGCCGCATGGATCGGAAAAAGGCCGAAGCACAGGCATGAAAACACCCATCTGTGATTTTGTAAGAGCCTACGGAGAAGGCAATACGCTCCGTATGCATATGCCCGGACACAAGGGGACGGGTCCTCTTGGCGTCGAGGGGCTTGACCTGACCGAGATCCAAGGAGCGGACAGCCTTTACGAGGCCGAG
Organism: Clostridia bacterium; assembly: GCA_017379815.1. Classification (GTDB taxonomy): domain Bacteria; phylum Bacillota; class Clostridia; order Oscillospirales; family CAG-272; genus UMGS1865. The sequence continues at coordinate 3,373 of JAFNVK010000039.1, read as the reverse complement.
GGCATTATTCGCGCGAGCGAGGAGAATGCGAGCAAGCTTTTCGGGTGCCCTACCTATTACTCCACCGAGGGCTCGTCGCAGTGCATTCGCGCCATGCTCTATCTGGCTCTCCTTCACGCCAAGGAGAAGGGGCGCACGCCTCTCGTTTGGGCAGGGCGAAACGCGCACCGCACGCTTCTCTCGGCCGTATCCCTTCTGGATCTGCCGATCAAGTGGCTTCTTCCCGCGCAGGCGTCCTACCTCTCCTGCCCGATCGACGCGGCCTTTTTGGAGAGTACGCTTTCCGCATCGGCGGAAAAGCCGACGGCGCTCTTCGTGACCTCTCCCGACTATCTCGGCAATCTTTTGGATATTTCTGCTCTTGCGGACGTTTGCCACCGCCACGGCGTGCTTCTTTTGGTGGACTGCGCGCACGGAGCGTACCTGCGCTTTCTGTCGCCCTCCCGCCATCCGCTGGATCTTGGTGCGGACATGGCCTGCTGCTCGGCGCACAAGACGCTTCCCGTGCTGACGGGGGGCGCGTACCTGCATCTGTCCGAGAGCCTGCCGCTTTCCCTGCGCGAGCGCGCAAAGGACGCATTGGCGCTTTTTGGATCGACCAGCCCCTCCTATCTCATCCTGCAATCGCTGGATGCGGCAAACCCTTGTCTTGCGGAGGAATTTCCGCAGGCGCTGGAAGGACTTGTCCGCTCGCTTGACACACTCCGCGCGCGCCTTCGGGCGGCGGGGTACACGCTCATGGGCGACGAGCCCTGCAAGCTGACGCTCCTGACCAAGCCCTACGGATACACGGGCGAGGCACTTGCTACGCTTTTGCGCGACGGAGGCGTGGAGTGCGAATACGCCGACCCGGATCAGCTCGTGCTGATGCCCTCGGTGCGCACCTCCCGCGAGGAGCTTTTCTCCCTTGGCGACCTGCTTTGCTCGATCGAGCGGCGCACACCGCTTACGGAGACGCCCCCTCTGCCGCGCCTGCACGACGCTCCCCTTACGCCAAGGAAAGCCATGCTTGCCCCTGCCGAGGAGAAGCCGACCGAGGAGTGCCTTGGGCGCATCCTGGCCTCGCCCTCGGTCTCCTGCCCGCCCGCCGTGCCCATCGCGATCTGCGGCGAGGTGCTGACGCAGGAGGATCTTCTGGCCTTCGCCTATTACGGCATCCGATCCGTCCGCGTCCTGCGCGAGTGACGGACGAAGAAGAAAAGCAAAAAAGACGGAGAATGCAAAAGCGCATTCTCCGTCTTCTTTTTTGATGCGGTCGGGGGAGGGAAAAGGGGATCAGCCCTCCAGCATGGCAAGGATCTGTGCCTTGGGACGCACGCCTGCGGACTGCTGCAGGACGTTGCCCTGCTTCATCACCACGAGGGTGGGAATGCTGACCACGCCAAAGGCCTGTGCCAGCTCGGGGCATTCGTCCACGTTGATCTTGCCGACGAGGATATCCTCGCGCTCCTTGGCGATCTCGTCCACCACGGGGGAGAGCATACGGCAGGGGCCGCACCAGTCGGCGTAGAAGTCGAGCAGGACGGTCTTTTCCTGGGTCTTGAGAGCCTCAAAGCTCTCTGCATTGATCTTCTGTACGGGCATGGGGAAATTCTCCTTTCTCTTTGCTGTGTATCGGCTTTCGTATCGGGATACAGATAGTATACCACAGACGGGCAAAAAATGCAACGCTTTTTGCGATTGTCGCCCCCGTGAGGCGAAAAAGGTTACAGCAGTCCCATCATCCAGATCACGCCAAGCGCCGTCAGGGTGACCAGCGTATCAATGGTGACGCCGTAGAACATGGGTCTCAGACCCGCTTTTTTGAAGTCGAGAAGGCTTGTGCCAAGGCCGATCGCCGCCAGGGCGGTGACCATCAGGAACTTGCTGGTGCTTTTGATCAGGGCGCCGGTGCTTTCGGGGATCCAGCCCACGCTGTTGAGAATGGCCAGCAGCAAAAAGCCACAGATGAACCAGGGAATGATCTTGACGAGCTTGACCTTCTGTCCTCCGCTTGTCGCCTTCAGCTCCTTCTGCTTTGCGCGCGTGCCGATATAGGCGAAGACCAGGACCGTGGGGATAATGGCGATCGTGCGCGTGAGCTTGACCATGGTGGCAAAGTCGCCTGCGATCTCGGAGAAGGCGTAGCCCGAGGCCACCACGCTTGCCGTATCGTTGACCGAGGTTCCCGCCCAGATGCCGTAGGCGATATCCGACATACCGAGCGCCTTTCCCATCAGGGGATAGAGCGCGACCATGACCATATCAAAGAGGAAGGTGGAGGACATGGCAAAGGCGATGTCCTTGTCGTCGGCGTCGATCACGGGGGCAATGGCCGCCACGGCAGAGCCGCCGCAAATGCCGGTGCCTGCCGAAATGAGGTTGCCGAGCTTCCAGTTCAGGCCGAAGAGCTTGCGGATAAAATAGCCGCCGCCAAAGCACATGGCAAAGGTAAAGAGCATCACGAAGAAGGTCATTTTGCCGACCGAGAGGATGGTGTTGACCGAGAGGGAGGCACCAAGCAGGATGATGGCCACCTTTAAGATGCGCTTGGACGTGAATTTGAGTGCGGGCTTGATCCAGGAGGGATGAAAGAAGCTGTTGATGATCGTGCCCATAAACAGAGCGATGATAGAGGCACCGAGCAGACCACCCGGGATCAGCTCCTCAAGCCATACCGAAACGCCTGCCACCGCAAAGCAGATGGCCACGCCGAGGACGAACAGTCCGTATTCTTTTGCTTTTCCTTTTCCTTGCATTGTCATGTTTCTCCTAAAGGGGGTAGTGATATGTCTTATTCTACCACAGATCCGTAAAGATTTCAACCGTTTTGCGGAAAATCGCGCCGAAGAATTGCAATGCAGGAGGATTCTGAACCTAAATTTGCCCCGGTGGGGCAAATTGCGAATTTGCTTGACGGCTTGAGAAAGTGGAAATGGTGCATTTCATTTATCTTTCTAAGCGGCGATGACGAATTCTTAAAAAATGGATTTGTAAAAAAAAAATATTTTTTATTCCTGATTTGTAACGCATTTGTAACGCTCGGTCTGTTATAATGAAATCACAAATATAAAATTGGGCGATTTTTGCCCGTTTTTATATGAAAAAGTCTTTTATAAAAATAGAAAAGGAGAAATTAAAAATGAAAAAAAGACTTCACGACAAAAAGGCGGGTATCGCTATTCTTATTTCACTCATCATTATCTCTTTGGCAGAAGTAATCTTCCGCGCTGTTGCTATTGGTGAGGCAGTTCTCACCACCGCTAACCTCGGTGAACAGTTGGCAGTAATTGCTCTTGCAGTAACCATTCTGATTTTGACCGCAAAGGGTAAAGATAGAGCTTGTTATATTCTTTATGGCGCATGGATTGGATACTTTGTTTTTGACCAAATT
>JAFNVK010000038.1 GCA_017379815.1 Clostridia bacterium | reverse complement strand
TCCTTTTTTCAGTTTTTTGTACGCGCGGAGCAATCGTTTTTTCAAAACATCTTGACAATTGCCCTTAATTGCGTTATAATTAGTATAATGTAATACTATGCTTTTATGCGACATCATTCCGCAAATTTCGGTTTGCGGCAAAAGGAAGGTTTTGTTATGGCAAAGAACAATGCAAAAATGGTAGAGCAGATCACGTCCATGGACGTGGATTTTGCACAGTGGTACACCGACGTCGTCAAAAAGGCGGAGCTGGTGGATTACTCCGGCGTGAAGGGCTGCATGATCATCCGTCCCTACGGCTACGCCATCTGGGAGAATATCCAGAAGGATCTGGACGCCCGCTTTAAGGAGCTGGGGCATGAAAACGTCTATATGCCCATGTTTATCCCCGAGAGCCTTCTGCAAAAGGAGAAGGACCACGTGGAGGGCTTTGCCCCCGAGTGCGCGTGGGTAACCATCGGCGGCGAGAACAAGCTCTCCGAGCGTCTGTGCGTGCGCCCCACCTCCGAAACGCTCTTCTGCGAGCATTTCCGCAACATCATTCAATCCTACCGCGACCTGCCCAAGCTCTATAACCAATGGTGTAACGTGGTTCGTTGGGAGAAGACCACCCGTCCCTTCCTGCGCACCTCCGAGTTCCTCTGGCAGGAGGGACACACCATGCACGAGACGGCCGAGGAGGCACGCGAGGAGACCCTGCGCATGCTGAAGGTCTACGAGGACTTCTACGCCGAATCCCTGGCCATCCCCGCCTATACGGGACGCAAGACCGAGAAGGAGAAATTCGCCGGTGCCGAGGAGACCTACACCATTGAGCCCATGATGCACAACGGCGTGGCTCTGCAGGGCGGCACCACGCACTACTTCGGTGACGGCTTTGCCAAGGCCTTTGACATCACCTTCACCGCACGCGACAACACCCAGAAATATCCGCACCAGACCTCCTGGGGCGTTTCCACCCGTATGATCGGCGCCATCATCATGACGCACGGCGACGACAACGGTCTGATCCTTCCTCCCCGCATCGCGCCCATTCAGCTGGCCATCATCCCCGTTGCCCAGCACAAGGAGGGCGTTCTCGCGAAGGCGGGCGAGATCAAGCGCGAGCTTTCCAAGCGCTTCCGCGTAAAGCTTGACGACAGCGAGAACTCCACCGGCTGGAAGTTCAGCCAGTACGAGATGCAGGGCGTGCCGCTCCGTCTGGAGATCGGTCCGCGCGATATTGAGAACAACTCCTGCGTCCTGGTCAGCCGCGTCACCCGTGAGAAGACCTTCGTCTCCCTCGACAACCTGGCCGAGGAGGTCGAAAAGGCTCTGCAGAGAGTGCACGACGAGCTCTATCAGCGCGCACTCGAGAACCGCACCAACCGCACCTATGAGGCACGCTCCAAGGAGGAGTTCCTCGAGCTGGCAAACACCCGTTCGGGCTACATTAAGGCAATGTGGTGCGGCGAGACGGCCTGCGAGGAGGAGATCAAGGAGATCACCGGCGGCGTCAAGTCCCGTTGCATTCCCTTCGTTGAGGACCATCTCTCGGACGTTTGCGCCTGCTGTGGCAAGCCCGCTCGCCACATGGTCATCTGGGGCAGACAGTATTAACCAAAAAACGAGGGGGAGCTTCCGCAGCAGAAGCTCCCCCCTTTTTCCCAAGTTACCTTTATGGAAAAAGCTTCCCCTCTTTTTTCCAAATTTCCCTTTTTGAAAAAAGCTTCCCCTCTTTTTTCCAAGTTACCTTTATGGAAAAAGCTTCCCTTCTTTTTCCGAAAATGAATCTTTAAGGAAAGGAGCGTGCCTATGGAAAAGGCGTGGAATCTCTGCAGATCCGTCATCCGCAATCTCGACCCCGTGCTCTTCGCCTGCGCAACGCTTCTCTCCCTGATCAGCATCGTGACGGTCTTTGGCGCGGCGGACAATTTTGGCATGTCCAAGCTGAGGATGCAGATCTTTATCTTCTTCCTCGGTCTTGCCGTGACCCTCTTGATCGCCTGCGTGGACTACCGTGCCCTCGTGGACAAGATCTGGCTCCCCATGCTGATCGGCTCGGTGCTTCTCCTCGTCCTGACCCTTCTCTTTGGTGAGAGCGGTGCCAATATGGAGACCTCAAACCGCAGCTGGCTCCGCATTCCCATCATCGGCATGATGATCCAGCCCTCGGAGTTCGTCAAATTCACCTTTATCTGCACCTTCTCCAAGCACCTCTTTTCGGTGCAGGAGAGGATCAACCATCCGCTCACGCTTCTCCCCCTCTTGGGACACGCCCTTTTGATCATAGGCCCGATCCTGCTCTCGGGAGACCTCGGCGTTGCCCTGATCTACGTTGGCATTCTCGCCCTTATGCTCTTCTGCGCGGGCTTACATCCCGGCTATTTTGGTGCCGCTGTCCTTCTGCTTCTTCTGCTTGCCCCCTTCCTCTGGGAGCATCTGGCCGAATACCAGCAGCAGCGCATCATCATCGGCTTCAGACCCGAGCTTGACCCCTTGGGCAAGGGAATGCAGCCCCTGCTCAGCCGACAGGCCATTGCCGCAGGCGGATTTTTTGGTGTGGGACTGATGACGGGAGGCTACTACGAGATCCTGCCCGCCTCGCACACCGACTTTATCTTTGCCACCGTCTGTGAAAAATTCGGCTATCTCGGCGGCTCGCTCGTGCTGATCCTCTTTATGGTCATGGTGGTACGCATCTTTATGATCGCGCGCATGGCCGCCCGCTCCGACTTTGGAGGGCTGATCTGCGTGGGCATCGGAGCGATGCTGGTGGTGCAGATCCTGCTCAACGTGGGCATGTGCTTCGGCATGCTCCCCGTGATCGGCATCACACTTCC
>JAFNVK010000037.1 GCA_017379815.1 Clostridia bacterium | reverse complement strand
GGGAATGGGCACGCACGACGAGCTTCTCACCACCTGCGAGGTCTACCGTGAGATCCATGAATCGCAATACAGACGGGAGGTGGAGAAGGCATGAAAGCACCGAAAAAGAAGCTCGGCTTTGACAAGCGCACCGCCGCCCGCGTTCTGCGCGAGCTGGGCGGACATCGCGCATCCCTCTTCTTCTCGCTCCTGTTCGCGCTGGGAAGCGTTCTGCTTACCCTCTATATTCCGCTCCTGACGGGAGACGCCATTGACCTGATGATCGATCGGGGACTGGTTGATCTGGACGGCGTGCTCGCCATTGCTCTGCAGATCGGCGTCTGCGCTCTGCTCTGCGCGCTCTGCCAATGGCTGATGAACGTGCTCAACAACCGCATCACCTACGCCATGGTACACAAGCTTCGCCGCCAGGCCTTTGAAAAGCTGCAACGCCTTCCGCTCTCCTATCTTGACCGTCACGCGGTAGGCGAAACGGTCAGCCGCATGATGAACGACGTGGATCAATTCACCGACGGTCTGCTTCTCGGCTTCTCCCAGTTCTTCACGGGGGCCCTGACCATTCTCGGCACGCTCGTCATTATGCTCCTGCTCCACCCCGGCGTTGCCCTGGTCGTGATCCTCGTTACTCCTCTCTCGCTCTTCGTGGCCGCCTTTATCGCCAAGAGCACCTATTCCCTCTTCCGCCTGCAATCCGCCACCCGTGCCGAGCAGACCGCCATGATCGACGAATACGTCGGTCAGCATAAGACGGTCCTGGCCTTCGGTCACGAGGACGAGGCACAGGCTGAATTTGACGAACTGAACGAGCGCCTCGGAAAATGCGCCCTGCGCGCGACCTTCTTCTCCTCGCTCACCAATCCCTGCACCCGATTCGTCAACAACCTCGTTTATGCGGGCGTCGCGCTGGTTGGCGCACTGCTCTGCATCGGTGGCGGAAGCATGACGGTTGGCGGACTTTCCAAGTTCCTGTCCTACGCCAATCAATACACTAAGCCCTTTAACGAGATTTCGGGCGTGCTGGCCGAGCTGCAGAACGCACTGGCCTGCGCATCCCGCGTGTTTGAGCTTCTGGACGAGCCCGAGCTTACCCCCGACGCGCCCGACGCCACCGTTCTCTCCAAGGTCGAGGGACACGTGGAGCTTGACGGCGTGGCCTTCTCCTATACCCCCGAGCAGGATCTGATCCGCGATCTCTCGCTCAAGGTCTCCCCCGGACAGCGCGTGGCCATCGTTGGCCCGACGGGCTGCGGAAAGACCACGCTGATCAACCTCCTGATGCGCTTCTACGACGTGAAGGACGGCAGCATCCGCGTGGACGGATGCGACCTGCGCGAGGTGACGCGTCCCTCCCTGCGTGCCTCCTTCGGCATGGTCCTGCAGGATACCTGGCTCCGCGCCGCCACGGTGCGTGAGAACATCTGCATGGCACGTCCCGACGCCACCGAGGAGGAAATGCTCGCCGCCGCAAAGGCGTCGCACGCCCACTCCTTCATCAAGCGGCTTCCCAATGGCTACGACACGCTCCTCGGCGAGGGCGGAGGCTCGCTCTCGCAGGGACAAAAGCAGCTGCTCTGCATCACCCGCGTAATGCTTGCCCTTCCCCCCATGCTGATCCTGGACGAGGCCACCTCCTCCATCGATACGCGCATGGAACTGAAGATCCAGAACGCCTTTGCCCGTATGATGCAGGGACGCACCTCCTTTATCGTGGCGCATCGCCTCTCCACCATTGAATCGGCAGACGTCATTCTGGTGATGAAGGACGGAAAGGTCATCGAGCAGGGCGAGCATCGCACGCTCCTTGCCAAAAAGGGCTTCTACGCCACCCTCTACAACAGCCAGTTTGAGTCCTGACGAAAAAAAGAAAAAGCCTCCCCAAAATTCACCCGTAAACTTAAAACTCGATTTATAATTCTCTGCTATAATACCTCATCTTTCCCGCAAAAGCGGAAGCCGCACCCTCAATCCAAATCAAAACCCGGAGGAACACAAACTTGCTCGCGCTTAAAAGCATCACCAAAACCTACGCCTCATCCGGTTCGGACGTCCGCGCCCTTGACGGCGTCTCCATCGAATTCCGCAAAAGCGAATTCGTTTCCATCCTCGGCCCCTCGGGCTGCGGAAAGACGACTCTGCTCAACATCATCGGCGGCCTTGATCAGTACACCAGCGGCGATCTGATCATCAACGGCGTTTCCACCAAGCAGTACCGCGACGCCGATTGGGACACCTACCGCAACCATTCGATCGGCTTCGTCTTCCAGAGCTACAACCTCATTCCGCACCAGACGGTCCTGGCCAACGTCGAGCTGGCACTGACCCTCTCGGGCATCTCCAAGAAGGAGCGCCGCGCACGTGCCGTCAACGCCCTGCGCGAGGTGGGTCTGGGCGACCAGCTCAAGAAGCGCCCCAACCAGATGTCGGGCGGTCAGATGCAGCGCGTAGCCATCGCGCGTGCCCTGGTCAACGATCCCGAGATCCTTTTGGCCGATGAGCCGACCGGTGCACTCGACACACAGACCAGCGTGCAGATCATGCAGCTTTTGCACGAGATCTCGCGCACGAAGCTGGTCATCATGGTTACCCACAACCCCGAGCTTGCCAACCGCTATTCCTCCCGCATCATCCGCCTGCTGGACGGACGCATCGTGGGAGACAGCCGCCCCTACACGCCAAGCGCAGAGGAGGGCAAGAAGCAGGAGACGGCCGCAGCGGTGACCGAAAAGAAGCGCCGCCGCAATCCCTTCTCCATTCACGCCGAGGACGTAAGCAAGAATCAGCTCGGTGGCACGGGCGTATCCCCCGCCAAAAAGACGGAGAGCAAGCGCAAGAAGCGCTCGATGTCCTTCCTCACCGCCCTTTCCCTCTCGATGAACAACCTGCTCACCAAAAAGGCGCGCACGCTGATGACCTCCTTTGCCGGCTCCATCGGCATCATGGGCATCGCCCTGATCCTTTCGGTCTCCACCGGCGTAAACAGCTTCATCAACGACGTTCAGCGCGACACGCTCTCCACCTATCCCCTCACCATTGAGGGCGAAACGCAGGACATGAGCGCTATGTTTGCCGCAATGACGCAGGTCAGCGAGTCGCTTGGCGGCGAGGTCGACCCGAACAAGGTCTATGTGGACGACTCCTTGGGCAGCATGGTCTCGGCCATGAATGCCACCACCAAGAACAACCTCAAGGCCTTCAAGGCGTATCTGGAGGAGCATTACGACGAGCTTTCGGACGCCCTGAGCGCCGTGCAGTACACCTACGATTTTGATCTGCAGGTCTTCTCCGCCGACGGAAAGACGCAGATCAGTCCCACCACCATCTTCCAAAACATGGGCTCCGCCTTCTCGGGCATCGGCGAGATGATGTCCTCCATGGGAAGCATGGGCTTCAACGTCTTCTCCGAGATGATCGACAACGATACCCTTTTGGATCAGCAGTACGAGCTGATCGGTGAGGGCAGCCACTGGCCGACCAACGAGAACGAGGTGGTGCTGGTGCTTGGAAAGGACAACCGCATCAGCAAGATGACCCTCTATATGCTGGGCGTTCTGGACCAGAGCGAGCTTGAGGACATCATGAACGATCTGATGACCGACGGCACCTACGACACCACGCCCATCGAGCCCTATGACCTTGAGGACTTCCTCGGCATGGAGTTCCTCCTGCTCAACACCTCCGACTTCTACGAGGTGCGCAAGGGCGCTACCTACACCGCCCTCGGCGTGGAGTATCCCATCTGGCAGGATATGCGCGACGGCGTCTTTGATCAGGAGGACTTCGTTACCAAAAACGGCACGCGCCTTGTGATCTCGGGCATCGTCCGTCCCCGTGAGGGCGCAACCGCAACCTCGATCTCGGGCGCGATCGGCTACACCAAGGAGCTGACCGAGTATATCCTGGACCTCAACGCCGAGAGCGCGATCCTCAATCAGCAAAAGGCTACGCCCACGCACAACGTCCTGACCGGACTTGAGTTCAAGCGCACGCCCTACACCCGTGAGAACATTCACGAGCTGATCGAAAAGGTGGATGATGCCACCATGGAGCAGCTCTACGCCTATATGACCCAGCAGATCCTCGCCAATCCCGACTTTGCCGACCAGCTGGTGGTCAACAGCCGCGAATCCTTCCTCGGCTTCTTCTCCATCATGCCGAGTGAATACCGCGCAGAGCTGCTCTCCGCCATGATCAACGCCGCAAAGCAGAAGGATCCCACGGGCTATTCACTCAAGCCGATCATGGCCGTGCTCAGCCAGACCACGGGCGGCGTCACCGTCACGGCCGATAACCTGGTCAAGCTTCTTCCCGTGCTTTCCACCGAGCAGGTCATGCTCGCCCTTGTGGGTATGCCCGCAACCGACGCGACCGAAACGATGCCTGCCATTCCCGCGATCCCCGGCCTGATCGAGCTTTGCGGCGAGGACGTGATGCAGATCATCTACACGGAAATGACCGCGCGCATCAAGACCCTGACCATCACCGAGGAAAGCTTTACCCTGCTCCTGCAAGGCGGCTTCATTCCCGACGACCAGTTCGTGGCTATGGAGGAAATGCTCTATAACCTTGCTCCCCAGACCGACGCCACCTACGACCGCGTGCTTGAGGAGCTGGGCGACGCCGAAAAGGCGACCCCCGCATCCATTCACTTCTACGCCGTGGATTTTGAGTCCAAGGATCGCATCGAGGAGTTCATTTCCAAATACAACGAAGGTGCCGCCGAGGAGGACCGCCTCCAGTACACCGACGTCATCGGACTGATGATGTCCTCGGTCACCATTATCATCAACGCCATCACCTACGTGCTGATCGCCTTCGTGGCCATCTCCCTCGTGGTCTCCTCCATCATGATCGGTATCATCACCTATATCTCGGTCCTGGAGCGCACCAAGGAGATCGGTATTCTCCGCGCGATCGGCGCATCCAAGCGAGACGTTAGCCGCGTCTTCAACGCGGAGACCATCATCGTGGGCTTCGTGGCAGGCATGATCGGTATTCTCGGCACGCTCTTCTTCAACGTGATCATCAACGTGATCCTCTTCCACTTCACGCAGATCGCCAACCTCAAGGCCGCGCTTCCCGTAGGCGGCGCGATCATTCTGGTGCTGATCAGCATGCTGCTCACCTTTATCGCCGGTCTCTTCCCCTCGGGCATTGCCGCAAAGCGCAATCCCGTGGAGGCTCTGCGCAGCGAATAAGCAGACCGACAAGCAAAAAACAAACACAAGCCCTCCCGGATCGAGATCCGGGAGGGCTTGCTTCGTTCATGTTCAATTACTTGGAGTTGTTTGCGCGGTTGTTGTTCTGGTTGCTGTTCTGATTGTTATTCTGGTTGTTGTACTGATTGTTGTTCTGGTTGTTCTGGTTGTTGTACTGATTATTGCTCTGATTGTTATTCTGGTTGCTGTTCTGGTTCTTTCCTTGGCCCTTGGCAGAGGTGTTGTCCTGCTTCTTGTCCTGCCAGGGGAAGAAATCGGGATTTCGGTTCATCCTTTTGCTCCTCGCTTCCTGCGAAATTTCATCATCCGCTGGGAATGACGAGGATAGTATGTGCATCAACGCTCCGCCTTATACACGCCCTCGCGTGCGTAGGTCGCCGTGACCTCCTCCTGCAGGTCCTGCATGAAGGAGAAAAAAACGCCGACGGCTACCGCACCCACGAGTGCGGCAAGCATCCAAAGATCCGAATACTCCAGCTGAAGCCAGCCAAAGGCCGCGGCGGCAAGCGCCGCAAGAGCAAACAGGATCGCCGAGGCAACAAGCTTTTTTTGCAAACGTCCGTGCAAGGCCGCAGTCGCGCGGTCCGAAAGTGCGCGGGCGTCCTGCCCCTCGTAAACGACCGCCGTATGTGCAAAAAGCAAACGGCGCAAAAGGAGCAGCAGCCAAAGCAGCAGCGCAAGGATCGAAGCGATCTCCGCAAGGCGCAGAATGCGCAAGAGGAAGAAGGCGTCGTACGCCTCGGGCAGATAGAGGGCGTCCTTTAAGGTAAAGCGCGACATATACGCCGCATTCACCCAAAGCTGTGCCGCCGAGTGGCAAATGGGAAGCAAGGAGAACGCAAGAAATCCGCGCTTGTTCGGCAGAAGCCTTCCCAGGGAAAGCACGCCGAGCGGGATCAGGATCGCGCAGAAAAGACTCGGGAGAAGCTCATAGGAATGCGACTCCAGGCCGCGGCTGATCACCTCCACAAGACCCAGCCCCTCCTTACCGTCTGAGAAGGCGGAGCGGAAGTAGAGGGGAAAGAGAATGGAGAAGACCGCGCCCAGCTTGAGCAGGCGGAAGGAGGACCGGAAGGCTCGCAGCTTGAGCATTCCCGTTTGCGGAAGGATCTCGTCCGCGTAGCGTGCGGAAAGATGCGTGCGCAGCCCTTCATCACGCCCTGTGCGAAGGAGCGCACGAAGCGCAAGAGCCAGCCAGATCACGCCAAAAAGCAGGAGCAAAAGCCCCACCAAGAGGCGGAAAAGCTCAACGTGGGCGTAGAGATCCATTCCCTGTCCGCCGCCTCCTCCTAAGTACCAATCGGGATAATCGGTCTTGCCGGCCGAATAATAATCAAAGGTGACCAAAAGCGTAAGCTCGGGCAAAAGCGGCAGGCTCGCGCCAAGCGCAAGGAAAACGCCGGAGAGCCTCTGCATCCGCTCGAAAAGCGTTCTTTCGCGCCGCGAGGGAGACAGAAGTGCATCACACCCTGCCGTCTCGGCGCAAGCGTTAAAGCCTCGCCAAAGATCGCGCATAGCGGGAAGCAGAAGAAAGAGCTTTGCAAGCCCCAAAAGGAAGGTGCAGAGCAAGAGCCAGGTGGGAGACTCGTAAGCGTTCATCGATCCCTCCATGGCAGGGAGCCAGCGGTAGAGCAAAAGCTCCGCCGGGATCTGCAAAACGCCGATCGGGATCAGGCGTCCGATCCGCTTGCGGCTCTCGGCAAAATGGTCGTTCAGATCCGCAAGGCGGGAAAGCCCGAAGAAGAGCAGCAGGTAGCCGATCAGGTCGGGGAGACGGTCGCGAAGGGCGACGGTCGGGTCGGCCAGAAACACGCAGGCCAGCATCAGGCAAGGAATGCCCCACGCTCTCCCCTTTTCGCTTTTTTTCATACGGTCGCCTCCTTTCCCTACGGCTTTCGTTTGCGGAATACCGCTTATTTTTTCTTCTTGGAGTGTTGGATCTTCTTTTTCTCACGCGCCTCGCGTCTCTTTTCCAGACGCTCCTCGGTCTCGCGCGTGACGCGGTCGATGCTACGTTGGCGGTTGCGCTCGTAGGCGTCGCCAATGCGGTTAAGCAGATTCCAGCGATAGCGCCGAGGGGCGGGATCCTCCTCCCCCTCCGGGCAGATGTCCTTGGCGCAGTTGAGCAGAAGGAGCAGATCGCAAATGATCCACGCCAGCTGCAAAAGCACCACGGGATAGAGCAGATACCCTCTGATCGTCTCACCGAGCAGAGGAAGCTCCGCCAAAAGGTAAAGCGCGGCGTAAAGAGAGACGAGGATCATGTTCCCCGTTGCCTTGAGGCGAATGCTCGGAAGCCCTACCTCTTCGGCAAGCGCGCGAATGGCAAGGAGAAGTGCCAGGTGGAAGACCACGACGAGAACGCCGCTGATCCCTGCGACGACGTTTGCCACGCTCGGTGCGAAAAAGCCCACCTCGAGCAAAAGCTTCTCCGAAAGAGAGGCCGCGCCCTCGTAGACCGCCGTGAGCATCAGGGGCAGGAGCAGCCACTTGGCATAGGCAAAGGCGGAATGAAAACGGTTGAGCTGAAAGAGGCCGAGCATCATCGTGCCGTAGCCCAACAGGAGCGCAAGGCTGCCAAGTCCCAGCGAATCCAGCGTCATGTGGATCACGAAGGTAACGAGATAGCCGATCAGCAAATATCCAAATCCCATTTTGCGTCCCTCTTATCCGTTTTCACTGCGCATACAGCAATTCTTGTACTTCTTTCCGCTGCCGCAGGGGCAGGGATCGTTGCGGCCGACCTTGACGGCGGCGTTGACGATGGGAGAGCCGCCCGTGCGCTTGATCACCACGCTCTTGCGCGGTCCTGCGCCCTGAAGTCCCTCGTTGATGGGATTGGCCACCTGCACGCGCTGGATGGGCTGTGCCTTCGGACGCACCGAGAGAATGGCACGCACCGTCTTCTGGCGAATGTCGTCCACCATGACGTCAAAGAGATCCGCTCCCTGAATGCGATATTCGTTGACGGGATCTCTCTGCGCGTAGGATTGCAGTCCCACGTTTCCGCGCAGATCGTCCATCGTGTCGATGTGCTCCATCCACGCCGTGTCAACGTTGCGCAGAAGAATGGCTCTCTCCACCTCGCGGAAGACCTCCTCGCCGAAGAGCTCCTCCTTCTCGTGATAATACGTCTCTGCACGCTCGCGCAGGATCTCCTGCAGGGTCGCGCGGTC
>JAFNVK010000036.1 GCA_017379815.1 Clostridia bacterium | reverse complement strand
ATGGTGGTCAGGCGGGTCTTATCCATCTCGTGCACGAGGTCGTTCAGGATGCGGTGGTTTTCCAGCAGATCCTCATCCGAGCCGCCGATGGAGATCTCGTTGGAGAGACCCCAGACCACGATGGAGGGGTGGTTGTAGTTCTGGGTGATGAGCTCCTTCATCTGGGAGATCGTGTTTTCACGTCCGCCGGGCATATGCTTGGAGATATAGGGGATCTCTGCCCAGATCACAAGACCGCGCTCGTCGCACAGGTCGTAGAAATACTGATCGTGCTGGTAGTGTGCCAGACGAATGGTGGTTGCGCCGACCTCACAGATCAGGTCGATGTCCTCCTCGTGATGCTCGGGGAGAAGCGCGTTACCCACGCCCAGTCTGTCCTGGTGGCGGGAAACGCCGCGCAGGGGATATTCCTCGCCGTTGAGGATGAAGCCGTTGTCGGGATCGATGCGGAAGCTGCGTACGCCGAAGCGGTTGCAAACGTTGTCCAGAACCTCGCCGTTCTCCACGATCTCCACCTCACAGCAGTAGAGGTAGGGATCCTTGCGGCCGTTCCAGAGGTGCACGTTCTCGAGCGTAAAGGTCACCTTGGCGTCACTGCTTTCGATCTTGGCGATCTCCTTCTCCTCGTGATCGTAGAGGGCGTAGACCAGCTTCTGGGAAGCCGTGAGGGGAGTGGTGTAGACCTCAACCTCAACCTCGGCATCCTTGCCCTTAACGGTGGGGGTGATCTTCAGACCGGGGCCGCCGTAGTAGTCCAGGTCAAAGTGTGCCTTGTTGACGCAAACCAGGTTGACGCTGCGGTAAAGGCCGCCGTAGAAGGTGAAGTCGGCCATCTGGGGGTAGACGGTCTCGTTGGGGGAGTTGTCCACAACGATGGCGATCTCGGTCTGCTCCGTCAGCTCCTCGGTGAGGTTTACTCTCCAGGTGGAGTAGCCGCCGTCGTGATGCGCCAGCTTTTTGCCGCCCACGTAGACGTCGGCGGAGGAGTTTGCGCCGCGGATCTCGAGGTAGTAGAGGTCAGCCTCAGGAAGCTCTGCGCGGCAGAGCGTCTTTTTGTAGAGGCAGGAGCCGCGGAAGTAGTCGTTTCCGCCGTCCTGGCCGTCGGTGGCGTTCCAGGTGTGGGGAAGGTCGACCGCGATACCCTCGTTAAGGGAAATATCGGCGGTGTTCTTGACGAACAGCCAGCTCTTGTTCAGATTTACGATGTTTCTCATTTTGTTTCCTTTCTCTAAACGAGGCGCCTGACGTTTTATGTCAAGCGCCTTTGGAATTGATTATTCTGCGTTAGTATTTCTCTCGGCGAGGTCTGCGTTCATCTTTGCAAGCGTCTTCTGGTCAATGTTGTAAATGAGAGCAACGCCTACGAACTGAGAAATCGCACTGATTGCGTAAAGGATCGCAACGAGCCAGCACATATTCTCTGCGGTGGTTACAGACTGACCGATGGTTCCGAGCTTTTCCTCGTAACCGATCAGGCTGGTTCCCATGATCGCGATTACGGCTGCGGGGCCGATGCCCTGTGCGAGCTTACGGAAGAAGGAGTGAAGCGCGTAAACCACGCTCTCCTCTCTTTTGCCGGTCTTCCACTCCTGGTAATCGATAGCATCACCCATCATCGCCCAGGATACGCAGTTGTAGAAGCCCAGGCCGAGGCCGAAGAATACCAGGCCGCACATATAAACGATCAGCTGTGCGCTCTTGGGGCAAAGCGGGAAGAGGAGGAGGATAGCCGCACCAACGAGGCCTGCGATGGATCCGATGGAGGCAATCTCTTTCTTGCCGTACTTCTTCACCAGCTTGGTGGCAAAGGGCATAAAGATGAACATAGGAGCAAATCCGACTGCCATTACTACGCCGGAAAGCTGAGCCTGTCCAAAGTGAGTTGCGAACATGATGGTATTTGCGGTAGTTGCGGACTGCATACCGATGAACATACCCATGGCTGCAACGGTGCAACCAACTGCGGGACGGTTCTTCATAAAGGTGCCGAAGGACTTGATCAGGTTGACCTTCTGGCTGCCCTCGTTGTTCAGCTGCGTGTACTCGTTGCCGCGGATGGTGATATTCTTGATCATGAAGAGGAAGCATGCCAGGCCGATAATGCCCATGATCAGAGCAGCCCAGAACACCATGTCACCGCGCAGAATCTCAAACTGGGCACCGGTCAGAGGGCTATAAACCTTGTCGCCGACCTCATACAGCTTTCCTGCGATATCGTTTTTGTTTTCGTCAAAGAAGATGTTGGGGATGTTGGGAACGTGCATAAGGTCTTGCAATTTGATGGTCGTTCCCTGCAGGGAATCAGCGAGCTTATCCCAAAGAGCAAGCGCGCCCCCCTCGGGGTAGGTTACCTTATCCCAGATCAGCATGGGGAGGATAACACCGGGGAGAAGGCCGCCGAGTGCACCGCCGATGGATCTGAACACGGAAAGCTGCGTTCTTTCGCCCGGGTCCTCGGTAACGATGTTGAGCATGGTGCCGTAAGGAACGTTAGCCATGGTGTAAGCTGCATCCCAGATGATATAGCCGAGAACGAAGAGAATTGCCTTCAGCCAATCGTCGGCCTTCGGGAAGGGCAGGAACACTGCTGCACCGCCGAAAAGAAGGCCAAGTGCGCCGATAAGGATATAGGTCTTGTACTTGCCCAGTCTATACTTTCTCTTATCGTTGTCGATCAGAGAGCCGATGAGCGGGTCGTTGATTGCATCCCACGCCTGAACAAGCAGGAGAAGGATCGAGAACAGACCGGTTTCCATCATCATGTAAACGAGCCAGAAGGTTTGCACGGTGGATTTGAGGCCAAAGCTCATGTTACATCCAAGGTCGCCGGCTGCGTACGCGAGCTTGTCGCGTATGCCGAATTTGCGTTTTCCGTTTGCGTCGAGAACGGGTTGCTTTTTCATGTGTCTTTCCTCTTTCTTTTTAAGCGTTCGGGGGTCCTGGTTTCTTTTGGGGGAAGCGGGGCGCGGGGATCGCTGCAACAAAGGGGATACGCTGTGCAGACAGCGGTATCGGCGGAGTTCACCACTTTACTCTTCTATTATATATTCTTTTCGCCTTTTCCGTGAGGATTTTTTTCATCTTAATTTGTATTTTTTTCACTTTTGCGCAATTTTCCTATTGTAATTAAACAAAGAACATGTTAAAATAAGAGGGAGAGTTCGGGCGAAATGCCTATGATTGACAAAACCCCTGCCGACGTCTGTGCGCGGGGAGAGGAGGAAGGAATGCTGAGTCAGGAGGAGCTGCGCCTTTTGCGCGATACGCTTCGTCGCAATCACGTGGGGAGTGAGCTGATTTCCCTCGAGGAGCTGCAAAGGGTCCTTGGCGAGGGTAGGGGAGGACTTCCCGTTGAGGGGCGGCAGGCCTTTCGTCCCGTGTGGCGCACCGTTTATCGCACGGAGGATCGCATGGGGCTCTGCCACACGCTGCTCGCCCTGCCTACGGGAGAGATCCTCCTGATCGGGCCGTATCTCGGCCGTCCGCTCGCGCGCGCCGAACGGTTGGAGCTGTGGGAGCGCGCGGGGATCTCGCCGCAGGAGCAGAAGAATCTGCACGAGTATTACGGCTCGCTTGCCGTTTTGCTTCCCGGCGACCGTCTGTTCGCCATGCTGGATAGCTTTTGCGAATCGCTTTGGGAGACCCCTGCCTTTTCGGTGGTGGAGCTGGATCAGCCATCCCTGTCGATTCACGGTCTTGCCCGCGGGGCAGATCGCGCAGAGGGCTTTGACGCGCACCTCGTGCATATGCACACGATGGAAACGCGCTACGCCTTTGAGAACGAGCTGATGCGTGCCGTTACGCTGGGGCAGATGCAAAAGCAGGAGCTGCTTTCTGCCTTTTCGCTTGAGCAATTTGAGCAGCGCTCGTCCGACCCGATCCGCAATTTGCAGAATTACGACATCATCATGAACACCCTGCTTCGCAAGGCGGCAGAGCAGGCGGGCGTGCATCCGATCCACCTGGACCGGGTCTCCTCCTCCTTTGCGAGACGGATCGAGGAGCTGCAGGAGCCCTCGGCCAACCTTCCGCTGATGAAGGAGATCTTCCGCGCCTACTGCCGTCTTGTGCGCAAGCACGCGATACGGCACTACTCCCTGCCCGTGCAGAAGACGGTCCTTCTGATCGACGCGGATCTTTCGGCCGAGCTTTCGCCGCGCGCCTTAGCCGAGGCGCAGGGCCTGAGCCTCGGGTATCTGGATAAGATCTTCAAGGCGGAGACGGGGGTAACGCTAACGGCGTATATCCGCGCGGAGCGCATGAAGCTGGCGATGCAGCTTTTGCGGACGACGCAGCTGCAGATCCAGACGGTGGCGCAGCATTGCGGAATGATGGACGTGCAATATTTCTCACGCCTGTTCAAGCGCGAAACGGGCATGACGCCAAAGGCGTACCGCGAGCACGCAAAACGGAGCTGATCTGTCCTCCCGTGTGACGGATAAGGACGCGTTTTTTTGTGGGGGACGCGGGTTATTCGAGGGGACTTTTGGAAAAGTCCCCTCGAGCTCCCCCAAAACTCCCCAACAAAAAGAATAGCTACCCATGGAAGGAAGTGCGAACAACGTGCTTCCTTTTTTTGTGTAGCAAAGGGGAGTTTTCGCTCGGCGTTTATGCGGTACAGATTTTAGTTTGTGCCCCGCTCGCTCGTGGACTTCTTCGAAGCCTCGCCCGGGCGTGGGCTTGGCCGCCCACGCAATGATATCCTGTCGGCGAGGTTTTCCCTCGT
>JAFNVK010000035.1 GCA_017379815.1 Clostridia bacterium | reverse complement strand
TTTTTTATTCCAGAATGTTGGTCGTGATATAATCCACGCCCCAGGAGGCGTATTTCTCCGCGTCCTCGAGCTTGTCGACCGTCCAGACGTTGACGGTGCGGCCTGCCGCGTGGAGGCGGTCGACCAACTCCTTGGTCAGGGCTTTGTGGCAAACGTCTACCTCAAAGCGATTCTCGATGATCTGCCGGATAAGCTCCTCGGTGAAGCTACTGAACAGGAACTGCACCGGCTGCTCCGGAAGAAGCTCGCGAACCGTCACGAGGTTTTCCCAGCAGAAGGAAATGAAGACCGTCTGATCCAGATAGTCGAGCGCGCGAATGCGGTCGATCACCTTTTCGATGGCCTCGCGCGTCATGGGATTCTTCAGCTCCAGGACGCACATCTTCTCGTACTTCTTGCAGATCTCCACGTACTCCTCGGGCGTGGGCATCTGCAGAATGCGCTTGGGCGTATTTCCCTTCCACTCGGAAAGCTCTAGCTCGCGCAGCGTTGCAAAATCCGTTTGCTCGATGGTAAGGTCGGTCCGCTCGGTGGTGCAGCGCGTGGTGGTGTCGTCGTGGAACACGATCAGCTCGCCGTCGGCGGTGACGTGAACGTCGGTCTCAATGCCCCAGTAGGAGCGGTTCCCTGCCGCCACAAAGGCCATGCAGGTGTTCTCGCGCTCAAGACCCGAAAGGCCTCTGTGCGCTACCATTTTGGTGTTTTGTTTTTCGATTTTTACCGTGTTCATCCCTATTTGCTCTTAAGATTCGGGTCTGAGGGTGGGAAGCATCTCGTAGAGAGACTCGTCGAAGGGAGACTTGAGGCAGGCCTTCTCGAGCGTTGCCATAAAGCCAAGTCCCTCCATGGGAGCGTGAACGATAACCGAATACGCCTTCACTGCATCGTCAAAATTCTCAAGGGCCACACCGTAGAGCTGCATAGCGGCCAGGGCGGAAACACCGTAGCTGATATAGTAGCACTCCTGATCAATGGCTACGCGCTTCCAATACTCGTTGAGGTCGATCACGCCGTAGGCATCCAGCTTATCCTTCGAAATATAGGAGTCGCGGATCTGCTTCATGATCTCGTCAAGCTCAGCAGAATTCTCGATCTCGTGCGTGTAAACGTACTGCTCAAACTCATCCACGATGGTAGACATGACCACGGTCAGCACCTCGCTGAACAGGCGGTACTTGATGAGCACGTCGTAGGTAGCGGAATGTCTCTTGGTGTAGAGATAGGAGAGGAAGAGATACTCGTTGCCCTGCGAATGGGTCTCGGCAATATCCATCGAGCCGTCAAAGCCATAATTGAGCGACATCGCGCAGTAGTGTCCAAGCTCGTGCAGAACGGTGAGCATATCCTGATATCCGGGGCCAAAATAGCACATGGGGTGCTCCTGACCGCTCAAATAGGTGGCGTAAGCACCGGGATTGGAGTTCTTCTCATCGGAGAAGACAGTATTCTTGCCTTCGATGGCATTGAGCATTGATCCGCTGAGCTCCTCGGGCAGAAGGTTCATGTAATCCTCAAACGCGGTCGAGCCGATCGCGTCGTAGTCCGAATACATGAACTCGATCAGGTAGTTGTAATCCGACTCGCTGAGCCAGTTGAGCGAAGCATTGAAATCCGCGTGCAGCGTGCCGAGCAGAGGAACCAGGTGCTCCTTGACGTAGGCGCGCATCTCTACGATCTGCTCGGGAGAATAGTCGCGGTCGTAGACCTCGGCATAGGCATAATCCACATAGTTGTCATAGCCGTTGAGCTGTCCCAAACGGTTGTTCAGCTCAATGACCTGCAGGTAGATGTCGCCTGTCTTGAACAGGATCTCCGAATCGCTGAACATACGGTACTCGGACTTAACGTCCTCAAGCTGGTTCTCCAGCTCCATCTGCTCAGGGTTGTAATTGCGCATCTCCTCGAGCTCTTCCTCGGTCCAATCAGCAAAGAAGGTATCGCGGTAAGCGGAGGTAGAATCGTCCACGTCCTTGCAGAGCTGCTGATAGAGATCAAATACATCGGTCAGCATCTCAAAGGCAAAGAGGTATTCGTCGGAGAGTGCTTGATCCTTGGTGTCAACGTCGGTCTTCACACGGATCATCATCACCTGGGTCTCGATATGGTAGTACTGCTCGATCATTTCCTCGAGCTTGGCCTCGATCGCCGCGGTGTCGTTACCGTCGGGCAGGAGAAGCGCGCGGCACTCGTCCATCAGCGTGACGAACGTATCGTAATCCGCCTGCGTCAGCGTGTAGGGGTAGCGCTCAAGGATCGGAACGATCTCTGCAGGAGGCAGCGGATCGGTCTCGGGCTCGGTCTCAGGGGGCGTCCGATTGGGATCAACAACACAACCGGCAAAGGACGTCAGCATGATGGCCAACATCAGAATCAGGGCGAAGCTACGAAGAAGATGCTTCATGGGGATGCTCCTTTCGGGGATAAAATTTGGGATAAGACCATCATAGCACATTCACCGGAAAATGTCAACCGATTCACCTGATTTTCTCGAAAAAAGACGCCTTCCTAAGGACGTAGGCTTTGACCAATGAGATCCCGAAGGCTCCTGCAAGGCAAGCTGCAGAGGCCAATGGGCGAAGCGGAGAGATGCCAACGAAAAGCGCACAGATGCCAAGCATTGCCGAAAGGGAAAGCAAAACGTCCGTGCATCGCCGCTGATCCAGACCGATGGCCGAGATGCGGTGATGCAAATGACCTCGGTCGGCGCAAAAAGGGCTTTTCCCCCGAAGAATGCGCCGCAGGATGGCCGTGAAAAGATCGGTGAGCGGATACCCGAAGAGCAACAGAACGGCTAACGCGGAAAAGTCAAAGCCTCCCCCAAAAAGGGGCTCGAGTGAAAGAAAGCCCAAAAGAAAGCCCACGCTCTCCGATCCGGCATCTCCTGCAAACACGCGCGCCGGGTGACGGTTGAAAAACCGAAAGCCAAGACAAGCCCCCGCAAGGCCGAGGCAAAGCACACCCATTCCCTTCCCCTGCCAAAGCAGGAGAAGGGCAAGCGCCCCCCCTTCAATGGCCGCAGAGCCCGCAAAAAGTCCGTCAAGGCCGTCAATAAAATTATGGGCATTGATCAGGGTAAGGACCCAAAGCATCGCCAAAAGCAAAAAAACGCCTTGAAAACGCCCGTCAAGGAGCAATGCAGCAAAAGTGATGCCGCTCTGCAAAAGCAGCTTACTCCAAGCGCCCAGCGTGAGCAGATCGTCGGAAAGTCCCAACAGGAGCATTGCCCCTCCTCCGATCAGCAGAGCGGAAAACGCTCTCCCCCTCTCCCCAAAGAAAGCCGCCGTAAGCAAAAAGGCGAGCAGGATCGCGATCCCGCCGCCACGCGGGACAGGCCGCTTGTGCATTCTTCGAAAGTCCCTTGGAACGTCTACCGCACCGATCCGAAGGGAAAGCGCGATTGCCGTTGGCGTGAGTGCCAGGGCCGCTCCGCAGCCCAAGAGTGCGGCAAACGCCGCCGATTCGATGGCTTGCATTCC
The DNA here is from genome assembly GCA_017379815.1 of Clostridia bacterium. GTDB lineage: Bacteria > Bacillota > Clostridia > Oscillospirales > CAG-272 > UMGS1865. Next base: position 1,838 of record JAFNVK010000035.1, on the reverse strand, counting down.
TTCCTCCTCCGTATAGAAAAAAAGAGTTACCCGAGCCCCTTGCAAGGACCCGTATGTAACTCTTTTTTCGTTTTTTCCTTTTTCAGTGAAGCTGGACAAATCCAAGCTTCTTTTGCACCTTGGAGAGCGTGCGGCGTGCATAGTAGGAGGCCTCCTCGGCGCCCTTCTTCATCTGTGCCTCAAGGCCTGCCTTGTCGGCCAGGCGAAGCTTGTACTCGTTTTGCACGGCAGCAAGCGCATCGGCCGTGGTCTCGCCTACGGCCAGCTTGAATTCGCCGTAGCCCTTCCCTTCAAACTCGCGCTCGATCTCCTCCATGCTCTTTCCCGTAAAGCAGGAATAAATGCTCATCAGGTTGCTCACGCCGGGCTTGTCGGGGCTATAACGCACCTCGGAGCCGGAATCGGTCACGGCGCGCTTGAACTTTCTGATAATTGTATCCCGATCGTCCAGAATATATACCACGGCGTTCGCGTTTTCATCCGACTTGCTCATCTTCTTGGTCGGATCGGCAAGCGACATGATCTTCATGCCCGACTTGGCGATCACAGGCTCGGGAACGGTAAAGGTTCCGGGATGGATCTGGTTAAAGCGCTCGGCAATATCGCGGCAAAGCTCCACGTGCTGCTTCTGGTCGATGCCCACCGGCACAACGTCGGTCTGATAAAGCAGAATATCCGCCGCCATGAGCGTGGGATAGGTGAAAAGTCCTGCATTGATGTTGTCGGCGTGCTTTGCGCTCTTATCCTTGAACTGCGTCATGCGGGAAAGCTCGCCAAACATCGTAAAGCAGTTGAGGATCCAAGCAAGCTCTGCATGCTCGTGCACCATGGACTGCACGTAAAGCGTGTTCTTCTCGGGGTCAAGTCCGCAAGCCATATACAGTGCCAGCGTCTCGTAGGTTCTGCGGCGAAGCTCCGCGGGGATCTGGCGCACGGTGATCGCGTGCTGATCGACCACGCAGTAAAAGGTCTTGTACTGCTCCGAATACTCCTTAAAATTGCGGATCGCGCCAAGGTAATTTCCAATGGTCAGGTTTCCGCTGGGCTGAACGCCCGAATACGATACCTTTTGTTCTCCAAGCATAGTGATCTTCCTCTCTGCTGTTTTCCTTCCTATTGTATCACAACTTCTCAGCAAAAGCAAGGGCTTTTTCAAGATTTCGGTGATTTCCCCCAAAAAAGGGGCTATCCCAAGGCAGATGCCCGGGATAGCCCCGAAAAGCGGTGCAAAATTATTCAGCAGCCTGCTCCGTGTCGGGCTCGGCCTCCTCCTCAACAGGGAGATAGCCGTTATCCTCTGCCCACGCATAGTAGAGTGCGTTGGGAGAAGAATAGAAGACGTAGGATTCCAGGCCGTTCCACAGAATCTCATCGCCGCTCTCGGTCGTAGAGGGCTCACTCTTCTCCGTGGCAGTAGCCTCGCGGAGGTAAGAACGGATCGTGGAGATCTCAGCCTTGGCGGCCGTATTCTTCTTGCCTGTGGACGTTTCATCCGCAACACCGGCACGAGTATAGATCATCTCGCGCACAGCCTCGGTCGTGAAGGCAGTGATGTCGGGTGCTCTTCCGCCCGTAGCCAGCAGGAGCTGCAGATCGGCAACCACTGCTTTCAGCTCACTGTAGCTCTGGCAGCTATTCAGAAGCTCGGTAACCGCCTCGTTCAGGCGAGCCATATACTTGACCAGCTCAACGTGAAGATCTCCGTACACGCGGTAATCGGGATCCTCTGCGGCGGTCGTCTCGACGGCGTTCTCCTTGACTCCGTTGACCGAGAACTGATAGGAAACGGCAGTTGCGTCATCCACGGTTACGCGCACATAAGCCAGCTCGTACTGATC
>JAFNVK010000034.1 GCA_017379815.1 Clostridia bacterium | reverse complement strand
TCCTGCGTATCGCGCGCGGGATGGTTCTCGGGAATGTTGAGTGCCTGGAAGTTGTAGTAATCCAGCTCGACCTCAGGACCCTCGACGATGGAGAAGCCCATGCCGATAAAGATATCCTCCAGCTCACGCTGAACCTGTGTCAGGGGATGCAGGTGTCCCATAGGGGCAGGGGTGCCGGGCATGGTCACGTCCAGCTTTTCGGCCTTGAGCTTTTCATCAAGAGCCTTTTGCTCCTGCTCCTGCTTCTTTTCGTTAATGGCGGCTTCAATGGCGGCGCGCACCTCGTTGGCGATCTGTCCAACGATGGGGCGTTCCTCAGGGGTAAGAGCACCCATTCCGCGCAGAACGGCGGTCAGTTCACCCTTTTTGCCCAGATACTTGATCTTGATCTGCTCAAGATCGGCCGCAGGGGCATGGATCTGCTCCAGCGCCTCGGATTGAATGCGAGCAAGCATTTCTTTCATGGTTTGTTCTTCCTTTCCGTTTTTGGTGTCCTTTGGGTAAAAAACAAAAAACGCCCGTCCAAGCATCAGGACGAGGCGCAAAGCTACCCGCGGTACCACCCGAATTTTCGGCTCAAAGCCAACACTTTGGCGGCGAATAACGGTGCCTGCCGTACCGGACTAACGGGCGCGCGGCCTTTCATCCGATCTGCTCCGAAGGGAAATGCAAGGCAGGAGGATACGCGCTTCTTTCAGCCGAGGAAGCACTCTCTTTGGTATCCGGATCCTGTTTGCCAACTTCATCATCGCATTTACGTTACCAACGGATAGAATACCACATTTTTTTTGCCTTGTCAAGCATTTTTTGCGAAAAAAGGGATTTTTACTAAATAATAAGGAAGAGGAACGCACAGGAGATTCGGGGGAGACCCAAAAAACGGGTATCCGCGCGTTTTGCGCGGATACCCGTTTCGGATACGTTTGGATCAGTTCTTACTTGCCCTCGGATTTATTGGAGAAATCCTGTCCCTGCTTATCCCAGTAGATCTCGGGGAAGTCGGCAAAGATGGAAACTCTGTCGCCGATCTCGTCAATATAGGTGAGGTCCTCGTAGTTCTTCAGCTTTGCCTTGGTGAAGATGCTGTCGGTGTAGAATGCCGACTTGACACCGGAAAGCTCGCTGCGTCCCATGGAGGCCTTCTGGTTGAAGACGACGGGGATCACGGGCATATCGGAAAGGAGAAGCTCCTCTGCCTTGTGCAGGAGGGTGTTCTTCTGCTCCTCCCAATCGGATGCCTTGGTGGAGGGAGTGATGCCGTTGGCCTCGTAGACGGCCTTGATGGCGTTGTAGAGAGCCTTGAATTCGACCTTTGCGTTCTCAACGTCCTCGGAGTCCTCTCCGTAGATGCCGAGGAACTGGTAGTCATCCTCGGTGAGGCTTGCGAAGTAGGGGAGGTAGTAGATGGCCTCCATGAGGGTATTGTAGGCCTCGCTGTTGTAGCCGGTGGAGTGACCGGTGAGGCTGTAGGTGTTCGAACCCAGGTCGATGTCCAGAGCCATTCCGGAGAAGGAAAGGGCGAAGTTGGAGAGCATGGAGTATGCATCGGCGGTGTAGGCCACGTAGTCGAAGGCAACTACCTCGTACTCGTTGTACTGGATCGCCTCAACCAGCGGATCGTCGCAGATATCGGACACGATGCCGTTGACGTTCTTGAGGTAATCGTTGTTCTGAATGGTTCTGACGTAATCTACCGTGACGTTGAAGCCAAGCGCGTTCCACTTCGCGGCGATCATTTCCACGATCGCACAGTGAACGTCGTCATTCTTGGACACCTTGATGCTGAAGGAATAATCCTTGGGGTCGATGCCTGCCTCGCTGAGAAGTCGGTTTGCCTCGGGGGTGTTCTCACCGGTGGAGAGGAGGCTTCCGCCTGCGGTGCGGAAATCGGTCTTGCCCTTGGTATTGCCGTTAAAGACGCCGGGGCAGACAAGGCCGGTAGCGGCCTGTGCGTAGACGATCGCAGAGGCGATGGCATTACGGTCAATGGCTGCAGAAAGTGCCAGGCGGACCTTTTCGTTGGCGAAGAGGTAGCTGCCGTCCTTGCCGTCGTCGATGAGTGCGTTCTCGTTCAGGAAGCAGACGAAGGTGGAAAGGCCGTTGGTGATCTCTACCTCGTTCTTAACGGCGTCGTTGTTGCGCAGGGAAAGGGGAATGCTGTTCATATAGTGGATCTCGCCTGCCTGATAAGCAGCCAGGATCTCCTCAGGGGTCTTGGAGCAATCCACAAGCAAGCGGTAGGGAGTAACGCCCTTGTCGATGGGATCTTCCTTCTCGTCGTTACGGTCGTAGTACTTGTTGCGCTCCAGATAGAAATAGCTGATCTCCTTGACGATGGAGGCCATTTCCTTGGTGAAGGGAGCACCGGTGATGGCGTCGGAGCCGTGGATGTTCTTGGGTGCGAGGTCACCGTTCTTGACCGTCTTGTCGAGGTAGCTCACAACGTCGCCGACGTTGCTCGTGCGCATATAGTCCTTGCTGTTTTTGTCCTCAATTTCAGGATGGAAGGAGTGCGGGCCGATGGCGGCGGTGATTCTTGCGTCGATGCACTCGATCATCTTGGCAATAGCGGCGTCATCCATCTTCAGCTGGCTGGAGAGACGGGTGCTTCTGGTGATCTCCTCAATGCCAAGTGCGCCAAGGTTAATGCCCACGTCCTTCAGGAGCACGTCGGTCACGAGAGCCATGGAGTCGATCGTCACGTCAGAGTAGATGACCTTGCCGAGCTTGAAGGGGCCGCTGGTGACCATGGTCGAAGCCTTCTTTGCCCAGTCGGGATCCTTGGCGACGTAGTTCTCAAGGAGAGGAGCGGTGCATACGCTGGTCAGATTGAGGATGAAGGCGTCAAAGTCGATCGGGCCCTCAAAGGAGATCTTGACCAGTCTGTCCTCAACAGCCTCAACGCCGAGATCGTCGATGGAAACGTCACCCTCCTTGACGGCGCGTGCGTTCTTGATATCGTAAAGCAGCGAGGCAGCGGCAAAATTGTTGTTGGAGTTGAGCAGGCGCTTGAAGGTGAAGACGACGTCGTCGGAGGTCAGTGCGGTGCCGTTGCTCCAATAGCGCTCCTTCAGGGAGAGCATCATGTAGTATTCGCCTCTTGCCGTGTCGGCGTGGGTGGAATACTTGCTGACCAAGGATTTTTCAACCTTGCCTTTCTCGTTGATCTTGAAGAGCGTGTCGAACATCATGCCGAGGATGTCGGCGGCCTCGGTGTTGTAGTATGCAGTTGCCGGGTCAAAATCGTAGATCTCGCTCGTCAAATACATGGTGACGTATGCACCTCTGTCGTTCTCGTCCTTTTTGCTTGCGCAGGAAGCCAGAACGGGAAGCAGCATGACCGCACACAACAGCAGTGCAATGATCCGTTTTGTCATGATTTGAAAATCCTCCTCTTGAAAAAGAAAAAATCGAAAGCGGCGCAACGTTTTCTGTTTCTCACGTGCGCCTACGTACTTTAATATTATAAACTATTTTCCTGCCTTTTTCAAGGGATTAAAAAATCTTTTCGTGTATATTTTGTTAACTTTCTTGGAAGATTAAATTCATAAAATCGGATTTTAACAAAACGGACACGCTTTGTTAAAAGGTTGTTTAGGAGGATACATGGCTTTTTCGGCAAGGAGCGATCTTGCGCTGGAGGGAGTAAGCGGCGAAAACTGGCGGGTCGGCGGAACGGAATGGTCGCAGAGAAGGGTAGGTCCCTTTCGGGAAAGCCGGCTTACGATACGCTCGGAAGCGGGGGCGCGCGCCCTGGGAAAGCCGCAGGGCGAATACCTGACCTTTGAATGCCGAGGCCTTCATCAGCTGAGCGAGAGGGAGGAGACGCAGCTCGCCCGTCTCTTGAGCCGGGAGCTTCGGGGCATGGCCGAGCGCGTGAGCGGCAAGTGCGTGGGGAAAGAGCTTTCTCTTCTGGTGGCGGGCCTTGGCAACGCCGACCTGACGGTCGATGCGATCGGGCCGCGAACCGTTTCCGGCCTTACCGCAACGCGCCATCTGGCGCAGTACGAGGAAGAGCTTTACCACTCGCTCGGCTGTGCCGCTCTTTCGGCCGTGGCTCCGGGGGTTCTCGGGCAGACCGGGATTGAGACGTCAGCACTTCTTCTCAGTGCGGTGGACTGCGTGCATCCCGATCTTATTCTCGTCGTGGACGCCCTTGCGGCACGCGGCTGCGAGCGTCTCGGCAGGACCGTACAGCTCTCGGACGTGGGGATCGAACCGGGCTCCGGCGTTGGAAACCGCCGAAGAGCGATCACGCGGGAAACGATGGGCGTTCCCGTGCTTGCGCTTGGTATACCCACCGTGGTCAGCTCCGCAACGCTGGTCTGGGATGCGCTCTCCGAGGCGGGGCTGCGTGCGGATTCTCCTGCGCTCAGCCGCGTTTTGCGGGAGGGGGAGAGCTTCTTCGTGTCTCCAAGGGAATGCGATCTTCTGGTGGCCCGTGCTGCTTCCTTGCTTGCGCGCGCCATTGATCTGGCTTTCGTTGAAGGATAAGGACGGACGGCGGAGAGAAACGCGGTCTCTTGAAGGGTAGGGCAAGGTCTTCTGCGCGTGCTTTATCCGAAGGAGGATGCGCATGCATAAACCCGACGGGCGATCTCATACACTGGAGCAGAGTCTTCTCGGAGACGAATGCGAAAGGAGCAAATGCCATGCAAGCCTTACCGACACCGAAAAAAGCCGGCCGCGCGAGGGAGGCGGTATCCTTGGAGGAGGGATACGGCGGCGGATATCGCGCTCTTTTGATCCTGCTTGTTGCCTGTGCACTCCTCGTAGCCGCCTTTGCGGTCAGCACGGTCTGGATGCAAGCGGACGGAGGGTGGCTCTCGGGAGGCGGGGCGCCTCTTCCGGGAGAGCAGGAGAGTGAGGACGAGAGTGACGCAGAGACAGATGGACCGCTCTCGACCGAGCCGCCCACGGAGGAGATGCTTCCCGAAGGAGGAACGCCGATCCGCGAGGCGGATCTCTCCTGCCTGTCCTTGGGAAAGGAATACATCCACAACGAAACGGCCTACCGACCGAGCGTTACCGAGCTGCTTCTGCGCGAGCTTTCGCGTGCGGGCGCGGAGCGGCCGACCGTGCTCATCCTGCACACACACACGAGCGAGGCCTATCTTCCGAAGGATACGAGGCTTCTGACCTCGCCTATGGGGGATCTCTCCTACTCGGATGATCCCATGCTCGGGGTAGTTGCCGTTGGCCAAAGACTTGGTGAGACACTCGAAAAAGAAGGCATCACCGTGCTGCACTGCACGGTGATGCTCGATGCGCCGACTCAGCGAGGCGCATACGAGCGCGCCGCGGAGACGGTCAAAGCGTATTTGGAGCGTTATCCTGAGATCTGCTGTGTGATCGACCTGCATCGGGATTCGGTCAGGGATGGGGAAGGGGCGTATCTTCGCACGATAGCCACGGGCACGGAGGAGCCGACGGCTCAGCTGCTTTTCGTGGTGGGGACGGATGGAAACGGTACGCGCTTTCCGCATGGCTGGGAGAACAATCTCGCCCTGGCTCTTCAGCTGCGCGAGCGCTTGAATGCCGATGGCCGAGGGCTCGTGCGCCCCGTTACCCTGCGAAATTCTTCCTATAATCAAGAGCTCGCCCCTCTTTCACTCCTTCTTGAGGTGGGGAGCGATGCCAATTCACTTGAGGAGGCCGAGCGCGCCGCTATTCTTGCGGGGAAGGCGATCGCCGCTATTCTGCTGGGTGAGGCGGATTGATCCTTTGGTGTTTGTCTTTAGGTGATTTGCACGAAAGGAATAGAAGCTCTCAGGCGCGGCGGCTGCGCAGGCAGAGATACTCCACGCCGATGAGCAAGGCACCGATGCAAAGGCCGGAAAGGAGGCTGACCGTGCCTCTCTCCATGGCACCGATCACGCCGACAAAGCCGACCAGAGAAAGGGTCGTTCCTGCTACGCGAAGCACGCGTGCCACGGGCAGTGCGCTGACGCGAGCGAGGAGCTTTTGCAGGTGATTTTCACGCGGCGCGGACTCCGTGAAGCAACCTTCAAAAATTCTGGTATTGGAATCAAAATATCCGTTTTTTTCATACGATGCGTTCATTTTTCTGCTCCTTAAATCCAAAAATGGAACTGTTACAAGCGTATTATAGCAGAAAAAAATGCGTTTGTCAATAGGAAAATTCCAAAAAAAGAAAAAAATTCAAAAAACCTCTTTACAAACCGAAAAAGCCGTGGTATAATAGTACCGTAATCGGAAAATTTGGAGGTCGTATGGAAAATTACATCGATCGGATAAAGAAGAAAAAGGCAGAGCGCAAGCTGACCAACGAGCAGCTTTCCGCACGCTCGGGGATCCCGCTCGGTACGCTGAGCAAGATGCTGGCAGGCATGAGCGATTCGCCAAAGCTCTCCAAT
>JAFNVK010000004.1 GCA_017379815.1 Clostridia bacterium | reverse complement strand
GTTTATTGATTGGAATAAAGAATCAAAACCAGTTAATTGATCAGTTTGCCAATAAAAGCATGACTTTAAATGACTGCTCATATTTGTTGAACCAAACGATTCGCCAATATCAACTCCCTCGTGATCATTACTTTGTGAGCGAAAAAGCACAGGAGCTTTGGAACAAAATAAGCTCGAAAAGTATTTTCAATTATAAGTATCGTGACAAGATTACGAAAAACATTGAAGGACAGGTGGAGATCAGAAAGTTTCGAGGAGGAGAAAGGGATCCATACGAAATAATCGCTATTTCGGTGGGAGATTCGTTCGTTTTCAAAGATGTGTTTACGGAAGAACATATTGTTACTGTAAGCAACATAATCGAAGAACTTTTAGCTTTGCCTGAATATACTTACGATGCCATTCAAAAAGTATTGGATAAACTCTATATATGCGTAATGCTGAAAGACGAAGACCGTTCTATCAAAAACAAGAAAAATCGCTCGACTGATTATCGAAAAGTTATTGCTTTTGATTACCAAAGGGCAGAAATAACGGTGTTAAATTTTGATTATCAATCGGTTCCCGAAGTTAAACAACCGGAACCGGAGAGGGCATTTCACGCATATGAAACCGAGCAGGCAAAGATTTGCAATGTCGCTTCGGTTGGAACACAGGGAAGCATGACAGAAACTTTAGGTCTTACAAATGCTGAGAACTATAATTTGAAGTTTTGGACAATGTTTAATGAGTATGCATTCAAAAATCCTGTGTTTGATAAGGAATTTAAAATGTGCAAAGCTACCATGAGGCATTGGTATAATTTCGGTATTGGAAATTCTGATTGCCATATATCGGCTACACACTTACGAGATAGACTTTGCATTGAGATGTATATTCAAAACAACAAGGCACTGTTTGATCATTTTTTTCTACATAAAAGCGAAATCGAAGCAATTATTGGTAGACCTTTGGAGTGGAAAAGCCTTCCTGAAAAAAAGGCATCTCGTATCTTAGCGGCAACTTCTCAATTTGACATGGCAGACGAATCACTTTACGAAAAAGAGTTTGATTGGATTATAGAACATATACTCAAATTCAAAAAAGCCTTTGCCCCATTCTGCATTTAGAATTTACGTCTAAGAAACTATCGGTAGAAACAAAGATTACAGGGGCTAAAACGAGCATTTAATGTATTATGCTCCCGTCTTACCCTCTGGCCCCCCATCGAGACCGCCGTTACCCGCCGCAAAAGCGGCCGCTGCGCCTGCGGTGACCGTTGCGGCGACTTTAGAAAGGAGGCGCTTTATGAAGCTGTTTTTTAACGCACTGACAAAATACATCATGGGATTTCTTTTGGTGGGCGCGCTTCTGTTCCTTCCCGCGTGGACCCTCCGCTATCCCGGCGCGTGGCTCTTTGTCGCGCTGCTCTTTCTTCCCATGCTCCTCTTGGGCATCGTCCTTTTTGCAAAAGCGCCCTCGCTTCTGGAAAAACGGCTCAACCATAAGGAGCGCGAACGGACGCAACGGGGCGTGATCGCTCTGTCGGGGCTGATGTTCCCGATCGGATTTATTCTGTCCGCTCTCGACTTTCGCTTCGCCTGGTCCGCAGTTCCGCCCTGGCTCGTGGTCCTCGCCTCGCTCCTCTTCCTCGTCGGTTACGGAGCGTACGCCGAGGTCATGCGCGAGAACGCCTATCTTTCGCGCACGGTGGAGGTGCAGCAGGGGCAAAAGGTGATCAGCACGGGGCTTTACGGCGTGGTGCGCCATCCCATGTATCTGGCAACGCTGTTGATGTTCCTGCCTATTCCATTGATCCTCGGCTCGTTTTGGGGCTTGATCCCGTTTGCACTCTATCCCGTGGCGATCGTTGTTCGTATCGTGAACGAGGAAAAGGTGCTGACCGATGGACTTGAGGGCTACGCCGAATACAAAACCAAGGTAAAATACCGCTTGATCCCCTTCGTTTGGTGAGGGGTGACGCGAAAAAAGGAGAAACCATATGAATGATACGTTATCGACAAAAATGATCCGTACATACGACGTTGCCGTTTGCGGCGGCGGAATTGCCGGCATCGCGGCCGCACTTGCCGCCGCAAGAGAGGGCAGAAGGGTGCTTTTGCTGGAAAAGCAATATATGCTTGGCGGTCTGGCCACGGCGGGACTGGTTACCACCTATCTTCCGCTTTGCGACGGATACGGCCGTCAGGTGTCCTTTGGTATTGCCGAGGAGCTGTTGAAGCTTTCCATTACCTACGGCGCGGAGGCCAAGTATCCCGAAAACTGGCTGGACGGAAAGGGCACGCGCACCGAGAAGGACAAGCGCTACGAGGTGCGGTATAATGCACAGATCTTTGCCATTCTCGCTGAGCAGAAGCTGATCGAGTATGGTGTGGATATTCTCTACGGAAGCTACGTGGTGGACGTGGAGCTGCAGGAGGGCAGGATCAAGGCACTCTGCGTGGAAAACAAATCGGGAAGGACCGCTTACGGCGTCCGCTCGGTGGTTGACGCCACGGGCGACTGTGATATTGCGCATTTTGCGAAAGCACCAACGGAAGTCTTCAAGCAAGGCAACGTGCTTGCCGCGTGGTATTGCTATGCCAACGAAAACGGCTATGCGCGGCAGTCGCTTGGGGTGGCCGATATTCCCGATGAGGAAAAGAACGGAGAGGAGCGGCAATTCTTGCACGAGCGGCGCTTTTCGGGTCTGGACGGCGAGGAGCTCTCCGACATGACCGTTCTTTCGCACAAGGCAACGCTTGAGCATTGGCTGCAGCGTCGGGAGAGCGATCCCGGCGTGGTGATCGCCACCCTTGCCACCATTCCGCAGGTCCGCATGACGCGCAGGATTGTGGGTGCCTACACGCTTACCCACACCGAGGAGCATACCTATGCGGAGGATTCCATCGGGCTTGTTTCCAGCTGGAAAAAGCGCGGCCCCGTGTATGAGGTGCCCTTCCGCACCCTGTACTGCAAGGAGGTAAAGAACCTCGTCGTTGCGGGACGCTGCACCTCGGTCAACGAAACACTCTGGGACGTGATGCGCTCGATCCCTTGCTGCGCGGTCACGGGACAGGCTGCCGGAACGGCTGCGGCGATGACGGAGGACTTCTCTTCGCTTGACGTCAAGGCGTTGCAGGACGTGCTTCGCAAAAGCGGCGTCGTTCTGCACGAAAAGGAGCTTGTCTGACCGAGAGCCGTTTTGCACGCTGCGCGCACCTTTGCAAAAGCATCCGCCGCGTGAGACGCAAACCATTTTCGACTTTTAAGGAGATCGTAAAACCATGGACTTTTTGAAAACCCTTTTGAATCTCTTGGATACAAGCATGGAAACGCCAACCCCCTACGGGTGGTTCCATCTGCTTTGGCTGGCGCTTTCGATCCTGTTTGGCATTCTGCTTTGCGCTTTGCACCGCAAGGGAGACGACCGCCGCGTGCGTCGCACGGTGCTTGCGGTAGCGATCCTCGTGACGGTGCTTGAGATCTACAAGCAGATCAACTACACCTTTACGGTGGAGGGAGACACCATTCGCACCTACTATCAGTGGTATAGCTTCCCCTTCCAATTCTGCTCCATGCCCATGTACGTCGGACTCCTGACGGCATTCTTCCGTCGGGGCAGGGTACACCGCGCGCTGATGGCCTTTTTGGCAACCTACGCACTCTTTGCGGGCATCTGCGTGATGGTCTATCCCAACACGGTCTTCATCTCCACGATCGGCATCAATATCCAGACCATGATCTGCCACGGCTCGATGATCTCGGTTGGCATGTATCTCTGGTATTCGGGCTACGTCAAGCCGCATCACAAGACCATTCTCGGCGCGATGGCGGTCTTCGCCGTTGCGGTCCTTTGCGCCGTCACGCTCAACGAGCTTGCCGCTGTGACGGGAATTTTGGAGGAGCATACCTTTAATATGTTCTTCGTCAGCCCCTACTGCGAGCCCTCGCTCCCCGTTTACTCCCTGGTGCAGGCGGCCGTGCCCTATCCCTTCTGCCTTTTGATCTATTTCCTTGGCTTCAGCGCGGCGGCCTATCTGATCCTGCTTGCCGTTATGGGCATCTCCCGTCTGGTCACCCGTTGCAAAACGAAAACGCGCGCGGTCGACGGACAAGCAAATTAATGAATTCTTTTCGGAGGATACGTATGACAGAAATTACCCCAAGCACCGAGAAGCGGGATCTGCGCCCCTTTCTTGACTGCGCCATGGAGATCGGCGAGCAAATGCTGGTCTGCGGTGCAGAGGTGCATCGCGTGGAGGACAGCGTACGCCGCATCTGCTATGCGGTGGGAGCTGAGCGTGTGGATATGTTCGGCATCACCAGCAGTATGGTCCTTACCGTTCGCGGAGCGGACGGCAAGCTCTACACCCAAACGCGGCGCGTTACCTCGCTGGAAACCGATTTTCATAAGCTGGACAGGCTGAACCGTCTCTCCCGACGCATCTGCTCGGAGAGCATGACGGTAGAGCAGATCCGTGACGAGCTTGACGCCATCGGCAGGATCCGGCACTATCCTTTTTGGGCGGAATGCCTGGCCTACGTGATGATCTCCTCCTCCTTTGCGCTGTTCTTTGGCGGCGGATGGCAGCAGGCGATCGTGGCGGGCGTGATCTCCGTGATCCTGCGCTTCGTGGTGGAGCTCGCGGACAGAATGATCCAAAACGCAATCTTTTCCAAGTTCCTTTGCTCCTTCGTTCTTACGGCACTGACCTTTGGCGCGGTGCGCCTGGGGCTTGCTCCGCGCGCGGACGAGATCATCATCGGCTGCATCATGCTTCTGATTCCGGGCATCGGCTTTACCAATGCTATGCGCGATATTTTCACCGGAGACAGCATTGCCGGCGTTTTGCGTTGCCTTGAGGCCGTGCTTGGCGCACTGGCCATTGCGGGCGGCTATTACTTATTTGCCTTTTTGACGGGAGGTGGCGCAATATGACATTTCCTGAGTTTTTCCAAATTCTCGTTGCCGCAGTAGGCTCGATCGGCTTTGCGATCCTCTTCAATATCCGCGGACGCCGTCTGCTTTCGGTAGCGGTCGGCGGAGGCCTTTGCTGGCTGCTCTTCCTTCTGCTGAATCACTGGATCGAAAACGAGGCCGGTTGCTTTTTCCTTGTGGCCATGCTGGTCTCGCTCTATGACGAGCTTATGGCGCGCGTGCTGAAGTCGCCGACGACGGTCTTTCTTCTCCCCTCGCTCGTTCCCCTGATTCCCGGAGCGTCGCTCTATTACACGATGGTGGGGGCGGTGAGCAAGCATCAGGCGGATTTTCTTGCCCGTGCCGTTCACACGGTGGAGCTGGCCGGTGCATTGGCCATCGGCATTATTGCCAGCACGCTGATCGTTCGCGTGATCAATCGCGTGCTCCTCTTTGTCCGCGCAAGAAGAACGAAAAAGGCATAAAAGGCGCTTACGCGTTTGGGGTAACCTCTTTCTTTGATTTTAACCGAATAAGGAAGCACGGCAATCCTGCCAAAGGAGCAGGACTGCCGTGCCTTTTTCTTTTGCGAGGCGGTTTCCCGAGCGCCCCGAGGAGGATCAGTACATTTTGTATTTAAGGCGCAGATTGTCGGCGATCATGGCGATGAATTCGCTGTTCGTGGGCTTTCCGCGGTTGTTCTGGATCGTGTACCCAAAGTAACTGTTCAGGGTATCCACGTCGCCTCTGTCCCATGCGACCTCAATGGCGTGGCGGATGGCACGCTCAACGCGGCTGGTCGTGGTTTGATACTTTTTGGCAACGGAGGGGTAGAGGACCTTGGTGACCGAATTGATGACGTCGCTGTCGTTGATGGTGAGCATGATGGCGGTGCGCAGATACTGATAACCCTTGATGTGTGCGGGCACGCCGATCTGGTGAATGATCTGCGTGACCTGCGTTTCCATATCGGGCGACTGATCGGCCGATTGCATGGCGGCGGCAGGAATATCCTGCGCGCGCTGACGCAGAAGCGTGCGGATATGCTCGCAGAGGCTGGGCAGATTGACCGGCTTGAGCAAGCAAAGATCGGCACCCGCCTCGGTGGCCTGGATAAAGATGCTCTGATTGGAGACCGAGGAAATGATGATGAAGGCGGGCTTTTTGTCCCGGCCGAAGTCGAGAGATCTGCAGTTGCGCAGAACGCCAATGCCGTCAAGCTTGGAGAGCCAGACGTCCATCAGCACGACGTCGGGGTGAGCGTGAGTGATCTTGAGCAGGGCGTCCTCGCCGTTTGCTGCCTCCTCAATATTGCGGTAGCCCGCGCGTGCCAGTCCCTCGCGCAGGGCAGAGCGGCTTACCGTGCTTTCATCGGCGATCAGGATCTTCGTCGTGTATTCCATTTGTAAAATATCCTCCAAAAATTACAGTTTTGTTTCTTTACAGGAATATTTTACCATATTTTGGAAAAAATTGCAAGAGAAAAAGAAACAAAAAAGTTGACAAAATTTACCATATAAAACTGGTAAACTTTGCCAACTCATTGTCGAAGAATGTCACCCTTTGCCGTGCTGACAGGGCTCTTGGAAGAAGTTGGTCAGATCCATCTCGTAGCGTCCATCGGCATTTTTCGAAAAACCGATGGCCTTGATGAGGATCTCGTTGTCGCAGGGGGCGTCGAAATAGGCACGATGCACGCCGCACAGGTCGATAAAATTCAGAGCCGCCCGTCCCATGACGAACATGGGCTCAAATTCGTATTTTTCGGGGACGGAGGCAAAGCCGAGAATGCGGCCGCCGTCGGCGTTCATGGTGAACTGGCAAACGCCGCGAAGCTCGCCGTCCACAAGTGCCCGATAGGCAAGCAGGGAGGGGTCAAAGGGAATGCCGCAGCGTGCGCAGAGCGCCTCCTGCTCTTGCTTGGATTGAATGGGTAATACCTCGAGCATATCAAATTCCTTCCTTATCTTTGTTTATAGAGGGCTCGTCCGATGCATTCGGGAAGAGGTAGAGCACCTCCTCGCGCGTCAGATGTCGCCAATGCCCAACGGGAAGCTCGCCCAAGGGGATCCTTCCGATGGCTACGCGCCGCAAGCGCAGGACCTTGAGGCCAACCGCCTCGCACATGCGGCGGATCTGGCGGTTGCGTCCCTCGTAGAGGGTCATTTCCAGCTCGTTCTCGGCAAGGCGCTTGACCCCCACGGGACGGAGCGAATAGCCGTCGAGCTGCATGGGAGCGGCCAGAGCCGCAAGCTGCGCAGGCGTAGGGGAGGGCGAGAGCGTGACGTGATAGATCTTGGGGATCTCGTGTCGGGGATGGGTCAGATGGTTGGCAAATTCACCGTCGTCGGTCAGGAGAAGCAGACCCTCGGAGTCCATGTCAAGACGTCCGACGGGATAGACGCGCGTGCCCAGGTCGCGGACGAGATCGGTCACGGTCCGCCGTCCCTTCTCGTCGCTTGCCGTGGTGACGTATCCGCGCGGCTTGTTCAGCAGAAGATAATGGCGACGCGTGTCGGCAGGGGGGAGGATCGGGCGGCCGTCGTATTCCACGCGGTCGGTTAAGGGATCGATCCTGTCGCCGATCGCGGCGACGCGGCCGTTGACCCTGACCCTTCCTTCGGCGATGGCGCGCTCGGCGGCGCGTCGGGAAAGCACGCCGCAGTCGGTGAAATATTTTTGCAGGCGGATGGGCTCGGCCATGGGATCTCCTTTCCGGACAAAGGGCCTTTGTCCTGACGTATGGATCAAAGCAGTCCAAGCAGGAGTTTGATCCGATCGAGGAGCGAGAGCTTTTTTTGCTTTTGCTCCACGGTAAGGCAAACGGTCAAGGGGAGCCTTCCAAGGGGCTCGGCGTTGCCGTCGCCGTCGCGGTCACCGTAAAAGACGGCGTAGCCGCAGACCTCGCCCGCCGTCAAGGGGGCGTAGGCAAAGGGGGGAAGCTCCAGCCGTGCGGTGATCCTTCCTGCGTTCAGGGGAAGGGTCAAATGAAGGGCAGAGGAATTGGAGAGCAGGGCGTAGGACGTCTCTCCGCCAACGGTGGGGAGACAGACCAGAAGCTCGTTTGCGTCGCAGACGGTGATCGAACGAAAGCGCGAAAAGCCGTAGTCGAGAAGCGTCTCGTGATCCTGCCAATCGTCTGCGGCACGCAGGGTGACCGCGATCAGGGTCACGCCGTCGCGCTCGGCGGCGGAGACCAGACAGCGTCCGCTTTTTTTGGTGTACCCGGTCTTGACGCCGATGCACCCGGAGTAGCGGTGCAGAAGCTTGTTGTGGTTGCTAAGGCTTCTTCCTCCGGGGAGGGTGGGATGCGGAATGCTTGCCGTCTTTGTCGAAACGATCTGCCGAAGGAGGGGATTTTTCAGCGCCTCGCGCGTGATGCGCGCCAGATCGGCGGCTGTGGTGTAGTGGTTCTCCTCGTCCAGCCCGTGCGGATTGCAAAAGTGCGTGGCGGAAAGCGAGAGCGAGTCCGCGATGCGGTTCATCTCCTCGGCAAAGGCGGAAATGCTTCCGCAAAGGCCGATGGCGATCGCGGCGGCGGCATCGTTGGCCGATTCCAGCAGGAGCGCGTAGAGCAGCTGCTCCAGCGTCAGGCATTCGCCGCTTTCCAGATAGATCGAGGAGCCCTCCACGCCAACGGCCTCCTCGTCCACGCAGATGCGCGTGTCGGGAGAGGCAAGAGAGAGCGC
>JAFNVK010000033.1 GCA_017379815.1 Clostridia bacterium | reverse complement strand
GGCGCTTCGCCTTCTGCTCGTCACTGCCTTCTGGCTCGGCGTTTGGGAGCTCCTGGCGCTTGCCGTGGCAAAGCCCTTGCTCCTTCCTGATCCCATAAGCGTCTTCAAGCGTCTTTTTGCGCTTTTGGGAACGGCTGACTTTTACCGCGTGACCGCGAATTCCCTGCGCAATATTCTGGCAGGCTTTTTGCTGGCCTCGGTTGGCGGTGTGCTTCTTGCGGCACTTACCTCGCGCATCTCTCTTCTGC
Source organism: Clostridia bacterium (assembly GCA_017379815.1). Taxonomy (GTDB): domain Bacteria; phylum Bacillota; class Clostridia; order Oscillospirales; family CAG-272; genus UMGS1865. The sequence continues at coordinate 12,019 of JAFNVK010000033.1, read as the reverse complement.
GCGCTCTTTTACAGCCCGTTATGGCCGTGGTCAAGGCAACGCCCGTGGCGTCCTTCATTATTCTGGCCATGCTCTGGATGGGAACGGCCAAGGTGCCCTCCTTTATTACGGCGCTCATCGTTCTGCCGGTTGTCTGGACCAATCTTGACATCGGCTACAAAACGGTTGATCCCTCGCTCCTGGAAATGACGAAAGCCTACCGCTTTTCTCCCTGGAGACGCTTTCGCTATCTTACGCTTCCTACTCTGCGCCCCTATTTCGTTTCCTCCGTCCGCATGGCGATCGGCCTTGCCTGGAAGGCGGGGGTTGCCGCCGAGATCCTGGTGATGCCCAAAAGCTCGATCGGAACCATGATCGGCGAGGCAAAGCAATATCTGGAGACGACAAGCATGTTTGCCTGGACATTGACGGTGGTTTTGCTCAGTATCCTGATCGAGTTTGCCGTTTCTGCCCTTCTGAAGCGTTGGCAGGATCCCGAAGGCATGGCAAAGGAGGTAACGGAATGATTCGATTTGATCAAGTCTCCTTTTCCTACGGGGATAAGGAAGTGCTCCGTGAGCTTTCCTTTTGTCTTGAGACGGGCGAGCTTCTCGCTGTGATGGGAGAGTCGGGATGCGGAAAGACCACCCTGCTCCATCTTGCCGCAGGTCTGCAAGGACCGCAGACAGGCGAGATCCGATCCGACCATGCGCGCGTATCGGTTGCCTTTCAGGAGCCTCGCCTCTTTCCTTGGCTGACGGTGCGGGAAAACCTTTTGTCCGCACTTCCGCAAAGCGAACGGCGTGCAGGAGAGGAAAGGCTTTCCGCTCTCCTTGCCGAGATGGGACTTTCGGATGTGGAGGGGCTTTATCCGCGCGAGCTTTCGGGCGGCATGAAAAGCCGAGTCTCCCTTGCCAGAGCGCTTCTCTACGGCGGCGACCTGCTTCTTCTCGACGAGCCCTTCTCTGCTCTGGACGAGGAGATGCGGCAGGAGCTGGCCACGCGCTTGCGCAGAGAGCTGAAGAAGGAAGGAAAGACGGCGATCCTCGTAACGCACCTGCGTGCCGAGGCCGAGGCCTTTGCCGACCGTATTCTCCGTCTTCCTGCAAAAACCGAATAAAAAAGCGTGCCGCCCCGGAGAGATCCGAGAGCGGCACGCTGTTTTTCGTTTATTTCTTCAGCTGCAGGGTCTTCTGATAGGCGGCGGTGACCGCGTTGATGGTTGCGGCGCGGAAGCCTCCGTCCTCCAGCGCGTGAACGCCTGCGATGGTGGTTCCTCCGGGACTGCAGACGGCATCCTTCAGCACGCCCGGGTGCTTGCCGGTCTCCAGAAGAAGCTTTGCACTGCCGAGCAGGGTCTGCGCAGCGTAAAGATTTGCCTGATCGCGCGTCAGACCGCACTCCACACCGGCATCGGCCAGAGCCTCGGCAAAGAGGAAGGCAAAGGCGGGGCCGCAGCCGGAAAGCGCACTTGCCGCGTCGATGCTTTTTTCGGGAAGATGGTCAAGACGTCCTGCCTCGGAAAGTGCGTTAGAAAAGTCGGCCAGCTGATCCGCTGTGACGGAATCGTTGTAATCGTAAAGGATCATGCCCTCGCCGACCGATGCGGGGGTGTTGGGCATAATACGGATGATCGGGCAGTGGCATCCGGCAAGGGACTCCAGCGTCGAAATGGAGGTTCCTGCGAGCATACTGATCAGAACGAAGGGATCCTTGCGCTTCTGAAGCATCGGGCGGATGGAGGCGAACAGCGCCTCGGCTCCCTGAGGCTTGACGGCAAGGAAGATATACTGACAGCTTTTGACGATAGAAGCCAGGTCCGAGACCTGCATTCCGCACTTTCTGCCAAGACGCTCAGCCTTGTCAAAGGCCGAGTCACACACCATGATATTGTCCCCGAGAACGGTCTTGGCAACGGCCTCGGCGAGAGCGCCGCCCATATTTCCGCAACCGATAAATCCAAACGTGTTCTTCATCTTAATTCTGCCTTTCTTCAAAAGTTTACAACGCGTGAGGGGGTCAGCGGATCTGTCCGCTTCCGTGGATCACGTATTTGTAGGTGGTCAGCTCCTCAAGACCCATCGGGCCTCTGGCGTGGAGCTTTTGCGTGGAGATGCCGATCTCACATCCAAGCCCGAATTCACCGCCGTCGGTAAAGCGGGTGGAGGCGTTGACGTAGACCGCCGCACTGTCCACGGCGGCAACGAAAAGATCTGCAGCCGCCCGATCCTCGGTGACGATGGCCTCGCTGTGGTGGGTGGAATGCGTGGCAATATGTCCGATGGCTTCTTCGGTGTTCTCCACGACCTTGACGGCAAGGATATAATCGAGAAATTCAGTGTCAAAGTCGGTATCCTTGGCAACCTCTCCCGGAATAATGGCAGCTGCCGCGGGATCAAGTCGCAGGGTGACGGCGGGACGCCCCTTCTCGGTCTGCTCCTCCACCAGACGCTTACGGAGCATGGGCAGGAATCGGTCGGCGACCGCACGGTGCACGAGACATACCTCGGCGGCATTGCAGACCGACGGACGGCTGGTCTTTGCGTTTTCGAGAATATTCAATGCCATTTCAAGATCGGCCTTGGCGTCCACGTAGATATGGCAGATGCCGGTTCCCGTCTGGATGCAGGGCACGGTTGCGTTTTCCACGCAGGTGCGGATCAGCCCTGCTCCGCCGCGCGGGATCAGGAGATCCACGTAGGAAACGGCGGTCATCAGCTCGCGTGCTCCCTCGCGGGAGACGTCCTCGAGCATATTGATCCAGTTTTCAGGCATGCCGCACCGGGAAAGGCCTTGGCGGAGCGCGCGAACGATCGCGGCGGAGCTTTGGTAGGCCTCCTTCCCTCCGCGAAGCACGCAGACGTTTCCGCTTTTGAGGGAGAGGGCGGCGGCATCCGAGGTAACGTTCGGGCGGCTCTCATAAATAATGGCCGTAACGCCCATGGGAACGCGGACTCGCTCAATGCAAAGTCCGTTCGGGCGCTCAATCCGTTGGATCACCCGACCGATGGGATCGGGAAGCTCGACCACCTCGCGGATGCCGTTCGCCATCGCGCGGATGCGGTCCTCGGTAAGGCGCAGTCGGTCAAGCATGACGGTCGAGATCTTACCTTCCGCCGCCTCAAGATCGATGCGGTTTGCGGCAAGAAGCGTTTCTGTGTTGGCTTCGAGTGCCTCTGCCATGGAAAGGAGGGCGCGGTTCTTTTCGTCGGTGGAAAGCGCCGCGAGCGAGGGAGCGGCGGCCTTTGCGGCCTTCAGGATATCCAGCGTCGTCATGCGTTTTCCCCTTCCTTGCTTACGGTGGGAAGAAAGCGCGTGCCAACGTGCTTTCCCTCAAACAGATCGTAAAGAAGTGCGGGAGAGGAGCCGTTTAGGATCACCATCTCACACCCTGCCTCCATGCAGATCGCGGCGGCCTGGAGCTTGGTGCGCATACCTCCCGTGCCAAGCGAGGAGCCCTCGTCACCTGCACAGGCGAGCATTGCCGGAGTAAGCGTGTCTACGCAAGGAATAAGCTTTGCCTCGGGATCTCTGTGCGGATCTCCCGTAAAGAGACCGTCAATGTCGGAAAGCAGGATCAGACGGTCGGCATCAATACCGACGGCAACCATGGCTGAGAGCGTGTCGTTGTCTCCAACCTTGATCTCCTCCGTGGCGATCGTGTCGTTTTCGTTGATGATGGGAAGCACCTCAAGCTCAAGCAAGCGGTGCATGGTGTTCTGAAAATTGCGGTAGCGATCCTCATGGCGGAAATCCGAGCCGGTAAGGAGGATCTGCGCTACGGTGTGATGGTATTGCTCAAAGAGTCGATCGTAGGTATACATCAATTCACACTGTCCGACGGCGGCGGCTGCCTGCTTGCCGGGAATGTCCTCCGGGCGTGCCTTGAGCCCAAGCTTGCCCACGCCCATACCGATCGCGCCCGAGGAAACCAGGATCACCTCGTGCCCCGAGTTCTTCAGATCACTCAGCACGCGGCAAAGCTCCTCTACACGTCGGATATTCAGTTTTCCCGTGGCGTGTGCCAGAGTGGACGTACCAATCTTGATCACGGTTCGCATATGTTCCTCGTCTCCTTTCGGAAAAGCCTAAAAACACTTTAGTCAACTAATAAATCCTATTATATACAAGAAACGCCGATTCGTCAAGAGTAAAACCGGAAAAAAACGATTTTTTTCAAAGCCCTCCGTATTTTTTCTATGATAAAACAAAAAAGGTCTCCTTACTTGTGTTCAGGAGATCCTTTTTTGATATTGGAAGTTCAGTCGATCGGGGCGAGCTGAAGGTTGACCTCAATCTGCAGTCCGTTACGGATCACCGAGAGGCAGATCCAGTCGCCGGGATGCTTTTTCTCCATCAGATCGGCTAAGGTATCCGGGTCGGCTACGGGAACGCCGTTGATCGCGACGATAACGTCCTTGCTGTAGAGCTTACGGTAGGCTACGCCCAAGGGATCAACGCTCTGTATCATAAGGCCTGTTTCCGGAGCGAGCGTGGGTATACCGTTTATGGGATAGGTTTCTCCCTTTCGTGCTGCGATGACAGTGATGCCCATAAGGGGTCTGACCGTGACGATGGAGGAGTGGACCTCACCGGCCTTTTTACCGTCGAGGATCGCGTTAAGGATCTCCATAGCACCGTTGATGGGAATCGCAAAGCCGATGGCCTCGTTGTCGGTCAGCTTTCGGGTAACGATGCCGACCACCTCGCCGCGAGCGTTACAGATGGGGCCGCCCGAGTTTCCGTGATTAACGGCAGCATCGGTCTGAAGCATGGTCAAATTTGCCGTCCAATTGGTATCCGACACGGGAATGGTTCGGTCGAGATAGGAAAAGATGCCCTGCGTAACGGTCCATGGGGCGTCAGGCCCTGCGGGGTTTCCGATGACAACGGCACGCTCGCCAACGCGGAGTGCATCCGAGTTACCGATCGGAAGAACGGGATATCCCCTGCCCGAAATGTGCAGGACGGCAAGGTCTGCCGCGGCGTGATGGCCGACCTTAGTGGCGACCAGCGTCTGCCCGGAAAAGAGCGTGACGCGGATCTCGGCGGCGTCCTCGATCACGTGATAGTTGGTGGCGATATAGCCATCCTCACGCAGGAAAAATCCCGTGCCGTAGCTATAGGACGTATCGTTTTTGCAGGAGATCAGAACGGTTGCGGGAGACGCATTCTCGGCAATGATCTCGGCAGAGAGACCGTTGTCCGCAAGGAGGCTTCCCGTAAAATACAGCACGGCAACGCCAAGAAGCAGGGAGAAGCAAAGCAGAAAAGCGACCGTTGCCACGGCGGCCCAGACCAGCAGCGCACGCTCTTTTTTGGGCTTGCGCGTTTGATTTGGCGCATCATTCTCAACGGCATACCATCGGGATGCGGTTTGCTCGGGAAGCGTGGCGGTCTCCTGAGAGATCTCGGTGGGAGTCTGCTCAACCTCTACATTTTGTTCGGTCGGTTGGATGACTTGATTGTCCCCATCCTCGGAAAGAGGCGTGGGCTGAAGCGGAGTATGCTCGTTCATCGGCAAAATTCCTTTCTCCTCGGCGCTTGCTTATTCGGCGCGGTGATTGGTGTCCGAGGTACGGTGGAGGGCCAGAAAAGGCTTTTGCAGAGTGAAGAAAAATTCGCAATTCTTCCCTGCCTCGCTTTCTACCCATATGCGCTCGTCGTGAGCGGAAATGATGGTTTTGGAGATAAAGAGACCAAGACCGACCCCACTCTTGTCTAGGTTGCGGCTCTTGTCTCCCTTATAAAAGCGTTCAAAGACGAAGGGGAGGTCCTCTGCGGCAATGCCCTCACCCTCGTTACGGATAGCGACCAGGATCTTGCGATCCTTGCTGCTTTCGATACGGATGCGGAGGCTTCCTCCCTCTCGGGAAAACTTGATCGCATTATGGCAGATGTTGTAAAGCACCTGGTGGATCGCATCCCGATCGGCATGGACGGTCATGCGGTCCTCCTCACAAAGGAATTCCACGTCCAGATGCTTCTCGTCGATCTTTTTCTCCAGCGAGATCAGGATCAGGCGCGCCATCTCGCAAATGTCAAAATGCTTCATCACGAACTTGCGGTCGCCTGCCTCAATGCGGGAAAGATCGAGCAGCTGGGTGACCAGGCGCGAGAGGCGGTGCACCTCCATGGAGACGATCTCAAGATAGTGCTCCTGTTGATCCGGTGGAATCACGCCGTCACGGATGCCGTCGATAAACCCTGCGATCGTGGTCATCGGCGTGCGGAGATCGTGCGACACGCTGGCAATGAAGGAGTTACGCATGGTCTCCAGGGTCTTGAGCGAATCAGCCATCTGGTTGAAGGCGGCCGCCAGCTCGGCGACCTCGTCCTTTCCCTGCACGGTGACGCGCTCGTCAAAATTTCCCGAGGCAAATTCGCGTGCAGCCCTCCGCATACGGCGGAGAGGATAAACGGTTCTTTCGGTAATGAAATAGGCAGCAATGAGCGCCGCAAGAAGAACCAAAAGCGCCGAAACGACGACCGTCTTGGAAATATCCTCCAGCATATAGCCGAAGCGGAGATTGGAGGAGCAAACGGCGATCATGCCGCAGAGCTCGCTCTCTCGGTTCCGGATCCCCGCTGCGCGGACCAAAAGACGAGGAGATCCGTTTTTGGGATCCCAGGTTCCGCTGTATCCCTCTTCACTCTGCAGTGCGGCAAGGAGCTCGTCGGGAAAGCTTCCGGTATCCTCTGTCGGATTGCTCTCGTCATTGGCGGCAATCGTATAAAAAATAGTTCCTTCGGCATCGGCAACCCAGACCGTCATCTTGTCATCCTCACCCGAGGTGAAGACCGAAACCATGCGGTCCAGCGTTTCCTTGTAGGAACCATCGAAAACCGTAGGAAAGCTTTTGGGGGTGACCTCCCTGCTTTCCGACGAAACGCTTTCCTCGATGATCTGCGCAACGTGATCCAAAAGCTCGGTTTTGACCTGCGTGGAATAACGGCTGACGATCGCCGTCATGATCAGAAGCAGAACGGCAAAGCCAAAGGTGATGATCGTCATGAACGCCGTTACGTATTTGGCAAAAACGCTCTTAAACAACGTCCTTTCCTCCGTAAAAGAAGATGAAATGATCCAGCCGTGCGATTATCCGAGCAGCTCGAACTTATAGCCAACGCCCCAGACCGTTTTGAGGATCCACTTGTCCGAAACGCCCTCAAGCTTTTCGCGCAGACGCTTAACGTGCACGTCTACCGTGCGGGAGTCGCCAAGATAGTCAAAGCCCCAGACCTTGTCCAGAAGCTGGTCACGCGTAAACACGCGGTTATAGTTAGAGGCGAGGAAATAGAGCAGCTCAAGCTCCTTGGGCGGGATATCCACCGATCTGCCGTTCAGCTTAAGCTCATACTTCTGCAGGCTGATCTCAATATTCTCGAACTTAATGACCTCCTCGTCATGCTGACGGGAGTGTGCCTGATAGCGGCGCAGGACCGCCTTTACACGGGCAGAAAGCTCTTTCATATCAAAGGGCTTGACCACGAAATCATCCGCGCCGAGCTCAAGGCCCAGGACCTTGTCAAAGACCTCGCCCTTTGCGGTGATCATGATCACGGGCTTGGAGGACATCTCGCGGATCTCGCGGCAGACCTGCCAGCCATCCTTTTTGGGGAGCATAATGTCCAGAAGCACGAGATCGGGCTCAAAGATCTTGAAGTAGTTCAAGCCCTCGATGCCGTCGTTCGCGATCTTAACGTCATATCCCTCGTTTTCAAAATACATTTTCAGCAGTTCACTGATGTTGGAATCGTCGTCCACGATCAGAATCTTTGTGTCAGCCATAGCTTCCTCCTAAATATAAGTAGTCACCCGACCCGATCGGCAATGGCCTGCTTGCCTGCGTGAAGACGGAGTGAAGAACGGATGAATTCTTCCGCTGGCCTTGTCCGTCCGCCGTTCGCGATGGGGTCGTAAAGGGAAAATTTCCGGATTCTTACGCCATTATACCATAAAATTGAACGAATTGCAAATGGTTTTGAAACATTTTTTGCATTTTTTATAAATTTTCTTTGTCCTTTTGGCAAAATCGGGGAAATTCTACCCTACGATACCATGGAATCGTGAATTGAATATGAACGCACCCATTCAGATATTGGGAAAGCAGATTCGGTTCTGTTGAAAAAAGCTTTTCGCAAAACCGATGGGAAAATGCAAAAAAACTATTGAAAATGCGTTTTTATTGTGCTATAATAAAATATATTGTGACTGTAAAAGTGCCGTAACGGCAAAGGAGATGGAACAAATGAAATTGGGTATCGTCGGACTTCCGAACGTGGGAAAAAGCACGCTCTTCAACGCCCTGACCAACGCGGGCGCAGAATCGGCTAACTATCCCTTTTGCACCATTGAGCCAAACGTCGGCGTGGTTACCGTTCCGGATAACCGCCTTGATTTTCTGGCCGAGATGCACAAGCCGCAAAAGGTGACCCCTGCGGTGATCGAATTTGTGGATATTGCAGGTCTTGTTAAGGGCGCCTCCAAGGGTGAGGGCCTTGGCAACCAGTTCTTGGCAAACATCCGCGAGGTGGATGCGATCCTGCACGTGATCCGTTGCTTTGAGGATGACAATATCATCCACGTTGACGGGCGGATCGATCCCATGCGCGACCTTGAGACCATCAATATGGAGCTGATCTTTGCCGATATGGAGGTTCTGGAGCGCCGCATGGACCGCACGCGTAAGGCGATGCGTGCTGACAAGAAGTACGGCGCCGAGCTCGCCGTCTTTGAAAAGCTGATGGCTGCTCTCTCCGAGGGCAACTGCGCACGCACCGTGGAGCTGACCGAGGATGAGGAGGCTTGCCTCTACGATACTCCTCTTCTGACCCGCAAGCCCGTGATCTACGTGGCAAACGTGAGCGAGGACTGCGCCGCCGAGGAGCCGGTTGACAACGCGGCCTACGATGCCGTCAAGGCCTTTGCCGCCTCCGAGCATTCCCAGATCATCCCGATCTGTTGCCAGATCGAGGCCGAGATCGCTGAGCTGGGCGCCGAGGAAAAGCAAATGTTCCTTGCCGATCTCGGCATTGAGGAGAGCGGACTTGACCGCCTGATCAAGGCAAGCTACGCTCTTTTGGGACTCGTGAGCTTTTTGACTGCAGGAGCGGATGAGTGCCGTGCCTGGACCATTCGCAAGGGCACGAAGGCTCCGCGCGCCGCGGGAAAGATCCACTCGGATATCGAGCGAGGCTTCATTCGTGCCGAGGTGCTTGCCTTTGAGGATCTGAAAAAGCACGGCTCTATGAGCGCCGCACGTGAGGCGGGCGTTCTGCGCAGTGAGGGTAAGGAATACGTTATGCAGGACGGAGATATCGTTCTCTTCCGCTTCAACGTTTAAGCGATTGCAGTAAAGCAGCACCGCTACGGGAGTCTCCGTTCCGGTGCTGCTTTTTTCGGACGAAAAAATGTTGAAAATATTTTCAAAATGTTATTCCATTCGGTCGAAAAGTATGATATAATTAGGATTAAAGTACGGTATTTTCAGCATAACGGGAAGAAGGGGGTAAAACGCATGAGTGCAAGAGTCGGCAAGCAGATCGCAAGGACTGTCGTTTCCCTTTTTCTTACCCTTCTCTTTTTGCTTTCGGCCACCGTTGGCTCAATTTTTTACGCCAGCGGAAACGGCTGCTTTTTCTCCGGTGAGGCGCAGGCGTATTACGAGGAGCTGATCTCCCTTGGCTTTCCTGCGGATTACGCGGCAAGGCTCACCGAGCTTCATCTTCTGCATCCGAGCTGGGAGTTCGCCCCGCTTCTGATCACGGAGGAATGCCCTGCCTATACCTGGGATTACATCATCGATAAGGAGACCGAGGAGCCGGACAACAATCTGATCTTTTCAGGATCCTCTTACGCCCCCTATCGTCACCCCTTCAACGATTCGCTCTACGATGCAGGTCACTACCAGGCATCTCGCGAGGCGGTCGAATATTTCATGGATCCCCGCAATTTCCTCAATGAGACGGATATTTTCCAATTCTTTGATCTTTCACATGCCGTCGGCAATTATGAAAGCGCCGTGGAGAGCGTGCTTGAAGGCACGTTCATGGAGGATGCTCTCCTGGAAAACGGCATGACCTACGCCGCGTATTTCTGTCACGCCGGCAACGAGCTCTCCATGAATCCGATCTTCCTTGCCACCAAGGTACGTCAGGAAATGGGCGTTGGCGGCACGTCTCCCGTAATCTCCGGTGAATGCGGCTCGCTTCTGGCCGATTATTACGTCAACCAGACGACGCATTCGCAAAGCGGCAAGGAGATCCTTCCGCCGAGCGAGGGCTATACGGCCGAGGAGCTTCGCGCATTTGACGGACTTTACAATCTCTTTAACGTAGGCGCTTCCGGAAAAGGTCTCTTTACGATCTACCACAAGTCCATGGAGTACGCTGAAAAAGGCACGCCCGAGATGGCCGAGACTTGGGGCGGAGATCCCTCCTGGAGCACTCTTTGGAAGGCGCTTTACGGCGGCGCTTACTTCCTCAAAACGCGTTACGTGGACGTCTACCAATCCACCGTATATCTGCAAAAATTCAACGTGGACAGCCGCGTTTCCGACAAGAACTTCTGGAAGCAGTATTCCCAAAACGTTACCGCCGCCCTGAGTGAGGGCAGAACCCTCTTCCAATCCATGGCCGAGGCGGAAACCTTGGATTTTGCCTATCGCTTTTTGATTCCCGTTTACGGGGATATGCCCCGCAATCCCTGCCTTGACCCTGCAAACGGCTCCTGCTCCTACACGGCGACAGCCGACAACAAATACAGCTATGAGGGGATCTGGACGGCTCCGACCCGTCAATTCCACGTCAACGCTCCCCTTTATGCCGATCTTCAGCTGGAATACGGCAGTGACGTGAGCTTCTCGGCGAACCTGACGCATTCCTACGGGATCGAACGGCTGGAATACCGCGTGGACGGCGGCGAATGGATTCCGCTTACTGATACGGAGCAGCTTTCTCTGACGCTTCAAACGGACTTTTTGCCTCTTTCCTCGCATATACTGGTCGTACGTGGCAAATCTCTTTACGACCCCGACGTTTCAACCAAAAAAAGCAACGCCTATTTTCTCTGCGGTGTCTTTTATATCACCGAGAGACCGCGCGAGGTCACGCTCGCGATGGAGGTTGGCAATACGAGAACAGAGCGCGTCTGCCTTTCCGGAGACGAGATCACCTTACCCGTTTGCGAAACGGAGGATTTCGTCGGTTGGCTCGGTTCGGACGGCAGTCTCCTCCCCTCGGGTGCGTTGCTTACCGTGACCGATGACGTGACCTTCAAGGCGATCTTCCTGGATTGGGAGATCCTTCCCGGAGCTTCGCTCTCGACCTTGGGTGAGCCTCCGCATATGCATTTCTTCGCCCTGCTCCGCGATGGAGATTGGAGAAGGATTGCGCAGGAGAGCGACGGCAGCCTCGCCTTCTATGGCATGATCGAAGCCCAATCTGTGTCCGCAGGAGCGATCCAAATGCAAAAGTCCGCAGAGCTTCGCGATTTTCCGGGAGTTGACGGATGCTACCGCATCGACGTTTCTACCGACGCGATCGGACGGGCGGATTACGGTACGCGCTACCGCGTACGGTTTGTTGCCGAGGTAGTCTACACCGACGGCTCAACACGCACGCTCAACGCTCCCACCCTCTCTGACGAGAGATCCGTGCTTGACGTGGCCCGCGCCGCGCTTGCTGACACCGAGGCCGGATATGCCGAGGAGGTCATTCGCTTCCTTACTTCCCTTCTTGCCGCGACTACCCTTGACTGACGAAAGGATCATTCCACCCATGAAAACGCTTGGATACTACAACGGAGTTATTGACGAGCTGGACCGCATGCAGGTTCCTATGCTGGATCGTGCCTGCTACTTTGGGGACGGCGTTTATGACGTTTCCTTCAGCCGCAATCATAAGATCTATGCCCTTGAGGAGCACGTTTCCCGCTTCTTTCAAAGTGCCGCGCGCCTTCGTATGCAGCCCCGCATGACCGAAGGTGAGCTTTGCCGGCTGCTCTGCGAGCTGGTCGATCGCGTGGACGACGGCGAGC
>JAFNVK010000032.1 GCA_017379815.1 Clostridia bacterium | reverse complement strand
GCTTGGGTGTCGGCAAACGTCTTCTTTTGACGTCTGCCTCCTCCTTCGCCGTCTTCTTCGCCTTTTACGGAGCGGTGTCGGCGGTCCTGCTCTCGGTAGGCGAAGGCAGGTCGATCTCCTTTGGGTCGGTGCTGTCACTTTCCTTGCTGCTTGCCTCCCTGCCTCTTTTGCATTTGGAAACGCCGATGGGCGCGCTGATTGGGCAGAGTGCCGCCGGTCGAGCACTTCTGCGCTTTTGCGCGCTCCCGGAGCCTCGGACCTCTGCGGGGGAGCACAAGGAGAGGGGGCGTTTTTCGTGGGCGGCCATGCTTTTTGGCATAGGGGCAGGCTTTTTCGCCCTTTTGCATCCCCTTTGCCTTCCGATGATCCTTTTACTCCTTTTCGGGCTTGCACTTCTGCTTCGCGTACCGGAGCTGCTGCTCCTGTTTCTCGCGGCGGGGCTTCCGCTTTTTGGCTTTTTCTCACACCCTACCTATCTTTTGCTGGGGCTTACGCTTCTTCTTGAGATCGCCTTTCTGCAAAAATACCGACGTGGCAGGCGGACGCTTACCATGGGATATCTGCAGCTGCTGATCCTGCTGCTTGCTCTGCTGCATCTGCTTGGCGGAGTGATCGGATACGGCGGCGGAGCAACGCTTGCTTGCGGAGCGGCGCGTGCGGTGCTGACGCTGGCCTTTTTTCCTGCGTCCTCGCTTTTTTCAAGCCCTCTTTGGCGCCGCCGCATCACGCGTGCCCTGCAGATCTCGGCAGGCGCGCTCTCACTTGGCGGCATCCTGCAGTATTTTTTTACCGAGATGGAGCTTCGTTGGCTGGATGCGGATCGCTTTGCCTTGCTTGGGGGACGTGTGTCGCTCTCCTTTGGCAACCCCAATCTTCTGGCGGCCTACCTCCTTCTCGTTCTGCCTCTTTCTCTGGGAGACGCGACCGATCGGGAGGAGAAGCGGGGATGGCGGGTGCTTTCGTCCATTCTTCTTGGCCTTGAGGGGCTTTGTCTGCTTTTGACCTGGTCGCGCGGTGCGTGGCTTGGCGCGATCGCGGCGGTCCTCGTCTATCTTCTGCTTTCGCGCACGCGGACGCGAGCGCTCCTTCTTTTGGGGGCCGTCCCAACGGCGCTTTTGCTCCCGGCCTTGCCAAGGGCCGTGCTTTTGCGCTTCGGGAGTATCGGATCGCTTGCCGATTCCTCCACGCGCTACCGCGTGTATACCTGGAGAGGCGTTTTGCGGATGCTTTTGGCGCACCCTTTTGGCATCGGGACGGGGGAGTCTGCCTTTCGAGCGGTCTATCCCGCCTATGCCGTCAGCGGGACCGAATCGGTGATGCACGCGCACAACCTGCTTCTCGGCACGGCGGTATCCCTTGGTCTGCCGGGGCTTCTTGTGCTCCTGCTCTTGCTCCTGCTCTGGGGGCTTTGGGTCTTGCACGGCTGTGCAAGGCTTTCGGGCAGGGCACGCGTAACGCTTCTTGCCCCCTCTGCCGGTCTGCTGGGCTTTTTGGTGATGGGGTGCTTTGATGACCCGTGGTATCATTTCGGCGTGTTTGCCGCATTCTGGATCCAGCTCGCCTTGTCCCTATCCGCCTTTGGCGAGGAGGCACTTGAGAAAGGAGAAACGAATTATGCAGAGATCGAGACGTAAGGAGGGCGCGGACGGTCCTTGGATCACGTGGGTGGATCTTTTGCTTCTCGCGGCAGCCTTTTTCGTGATCGGGGGGAGCTTGCTTTCCCTTTTTCGGGGAGAGACGCTTCGGGAGAGAGAGGAGCCTATCCAATATGAGCTGCGCCTGTGCGGCGTGCGGCGCGATCTGATCGAGGCGGGAGGGTTGCCAAAGGTCGGTGAGCGGGTGCGCACGGCAAACGGAGCAACAGATCTTGGCCGCGTTCTTTCGGTTTCCGTTGAGCCGCATCTTGAGGCAATTTCGGGAGTTGGGATCGCGGAGCGCGCGGGAATGGTGGATCTGCGCGTGACGGTGATCGCTTCGGCGCGTAAGCGGGAGGGGGACGGCTGGCGCACAGGTGACGTCCGCATTGCCGCGGGAATGCGCGGCGATTTTCGCATTGGCGCGTATCTTTCCAACCGCGCGGTCGTGCTTTCGGTCAGGGGGGTGGAGGAATGAGGCAGAGGTCGCGCACGGGAAATCTGCTTGATCTTTCCCTGATCCTCTTGCTGGTCTTTTGCCTTTTGGGCGTTGGCTTGCGTCAGCGGATGCAGAAGACGGGGACGGGAGAGGAGACGAGAGGTCCGCACCGTGTTACCGTACTGCTGGAGCGTCTTCCGGCAGAGTGGCCTTCCTGCGTGGAGGTAGGGGAGCGGCTGTATTTTGCGGACGGTACGCCGTTTGGCGAGCTTTTGGCCATGACCGTTTTGCCGGCAGAGGAGCTTTTGGTCGTGGGTGAGGGCGAGGTGAGCATTCCCTGGGGAGAGGATCTGCTTTGCAGCGTTCGCGCCGAGCTCTTGGTGACGGGAGCGTGGCAGGATGGCGTCCTGCTCCGCGAGGGGGCTTACGCCCTGCCTCTGGGCAGTCAGCTCACGCTTTATTCCTCGCGTGCCGAGTGGCAGCTGCTGGTGCTTTTTGTTGAGCCGATGGCATAGCAGATGCCATTCTTTCCGTGCAAATGCGCCTTGAGGCGACCGAAGTATAGGCAAAATGCACGAAAAATCATGCTACGCATTGTTAAAATACGCCATAATTGACTATTGATTTTCCGAAACGATTTTGGTATACTATATATGATAAGTAGTATAACCCGAACTTTCCTTCGGGGAAATCAGTTAAGAAAATGGAGCGAGATTCGTATGATTTCACGCGATGTAACGATCGTCAATGCCAGCGGCCTGCACGCAAGACCGGCTACCTTCTTCATTCAGAAGGCGAATGCATATAAGTGCTCGATCTGGATCGAAAAAGAGGATCGAAAGGTCAATGCCAAGAGCCTTTTGGGCGTGCTTTCCATGGGGATTGCAAAGGGAATGACTGTCACTCTGCTTGCCGACGGGCAGGATGAGGACGCTGCGATCGCCGGACTTTGCGAGCTGATCGACAGCGGATTTTCTGAAATCTAACAATCGGATAAAGAGTATGGCGGTGTGTATCTGCGGACAGGGTTTGGTTCGGGGCGCACCGCTATTTCTTTCCGTAAGGAACACCCGCGCGGTGGGAAAGGAGAGCGAATGGCAGAGAGAATGCTGACCCGTGAGGCCCTTTTGCAGAAGGCCAACACGCTTCCGCTTTGTGCGGGCGTCTACGTGATGCGCGACCGTCAGGGCCGCGTGATCTACGTTGGCAAGTCGCGCAAGCTCAAGAACCGCGTTTCGCAGTATTTTCAGAATAGCGAAAAGAATATCAAAACGGCACGCATGGTGGCGCAGGTCGGGGATTTTGACTACTATCTCTGCGATAACGAGATGGAGGCGCTTACGCTGGAGAATACCCTGATCAAGCAGTACGCGCCGAAGTACAACATTCGCCTCAAGGATGCAAAGTCTTATCCCTATATCCGCATCTCGGAGGGGGAATACCCGCGCTTGCAGATGACCCGTCAGCGAGAGAAGGGAAAGGGGCGCTATTTCGGCCCTTATTCGGGAACCTCCACGGCCTTTGCCCTGATCGAATGGATCAACCGCAGTCTGCGCCTGCCAACCTGCTCCCGCGTTTTCCCTCGCGACATCGGCCGGGGACGTCCCTGCATCTATTACCAGATGGGGCGGTGCATGGGCGTTTGCACGGGGGGCGTTTCTCCCGAGGAATACGCCGCTTCGGTTCGCCACGCTGCCGATATTCTGGGAGGAAAGGGCACGCACGTGCGCCGCACGCTTGAGGAGGAGATGCTCCGCCTTTCGGAGGAGGAGCGATACGAGGCGGCCGCGCGTTGCCGCGACACTATTCGCGCGCTTGACGCGGTCGGGGAAAAGCAAAAGGTGGTGGCCGATGCTTCTGCCGAGCAGGACGTGATCGGGCTTTACAGCGACGAGCTTTGCTCCTGCGTATCCGTTTTTTACGTCCGCTCGGGCGTGCTTCAGGACAAGGCCGAGTTCCTCTTTGGGGCGGACAGCCTGCTTGAGCCGGAGGATCTGAGCGCGTTTTTGTGCGAGCATTACCGCTTGCGTGAGTACATTCCGCCGAAGGTCCTGCTTTCGGTTCCTCTCGATGCGGAGGAGACCGACCTGCTCTCGCGCTACTTGAGCGAGCTTGCGGGGCATCGGGTCATGGTTCGCGTTCCCGAGAGGGGGACTCTGCGCACGCTCTGCGAAATGGTGGACAAGAACGCCGCCGAGCAGGCCAAGCGCTACAAGATCAATACCGAGCGCACGGAGGGAACGCTGGCACGCCTTTCGGAGCTTCTGGGGCTTGAGATCTATCCTGCGCGGATCGAGGCCTACGATATTTCCAATCTCGGCAAGGAGCATCTCACGGCGGGCATGATCGTCTGCCGCGAGGGAAAGTTCTCTAAGGCCGATTATCGCAGCTTCTCCATTCGTTCGGTGCTTGACGGAACCGACGACTACGCCTCCATGCGCGAGGCGCTCTGCCGCAGAATGGAGCATCTGCAGGATAACGAGGGCTCGTTTGCCGAGCTTCCCGACCTGATTCTTCTGGACGGAGGACGCGGACACGTGGCTACCGTCAGGGAGGCACTTGCCGAGAGAGGGATCTCGGTGCCCGTCTTTGGCATGGTCAAGGACGATTTTCACAAGACGCGTGCGCTCTGCACCGACCGCGAGGAGATCGCGATCGCCAGAGAGCATGAGATCTATTCGCTGATCTATCGGATCCAGGAGGAGGTCCACCGCTTTACGGTCAGCCGCATGGAGAACGCCAAGCGGCGCACGGTCAAGACATCGGCACTGACCAAGATCCGCGGCATCGGGGACGCTAAGGCGAAAAAGCTGCTCCGCGCATTTGGCGGAATGGCAGGCGTCAAGCGGGCGACCGAGCAGGAGCTGGCCTCCGTCTCGGGCATCAGCCGAAGCGATGCGCGCGAGATCCGCCTGTATTTTGACGAAAGCAAGAAGTAACGAACGAAGGGAGATAGGGGTATGATGCGCATCATTACCGGAAAAGCACGCGGCGTGCGGCTTGCTACGCTTGCGGGAGAGACCACGCGGCCAACCTCGGAGCGTGCCAAGGAGGCGATCTTTTCCATGCTGCACCTTTCGGTTCAAGGGGCGCGCGTGCTGGATCTCTTTGCGGGATCGGGACAGATGGCGCTGGAGGCACTCAGCCGCGGAGCGGCGCACGCTCTGCTTTGCGATTCCTCTCGGGAGGCGATGGCGGTGATCCGCTCCAATCTGGAAAAGACCCGTCTTTCCCCAATGGCCGAGGTGCTTTGCCTGGACCACGACGCCTGCCTGCGTCGGGCAAGACCTGACGAGCCCTTTGATCTGGTCTTTCTGGATCCTCCTTACGCCAAGGGGCTGATCCCCGACGCGCTGCGCTTACTTACGGCACGCGGCCTTTTGGCCGAGAACGCCACGCTGGTCTGCGAGAGCGCTCATCCCGACGACGTCTTTTCGGGAGACACGACGCTTGCCTCGCGCTTCACGGTCCTCAATCAGGTGCGCTACGGGGTTGCCTGCGTCACGCTGCTCCGCTATGACGGAGAGGGAGGTGCCGCATGAGCCTTGCGATCCTGCCGGGAAGCTTTGATCCCATGACGCTTGGCCATCGCGCACTTGCTTTCGAGGTGGCGGAGCAATACGACGAGGTCGTGGTGGCCGTGAT
>JAFNVK010000031.1 GCA_017379815.1 Clostridia bacterium | reverse complement strand
TCAAAGACCGAGAAGCGCCAGAATGAGCGCCATGCGGATGTATTTTCCGTTGAGCGCCTGGCGGAAATAGCAGGCTCGGGGATCGGCGTCCACCGCCGTGGAGATCTCGTTGACGCGGGGCAGGGGATGCATCACCGAGAGATCGCTCTTGGCCGTGGAGAGCTTGTCGGGCGTGAGGATATAGCTGTCGCGCAGGCGCAGATAATCCTCCTCGTTGAAGAAGCGCTCGCGCTGCACGCGCGTCATGTAGAGAATGTCAAGCTCGGGCATGACCTCCTCCAGCGACTCGGTCTCCAGGTATTCCAGCCCCTTTTCCTCGAGGATGTCCTGCTTGATGTAGTCGGGCAGGCGAAGCTCCTCGGGGGAGATGAGCACGAAGCGCACGCCCTCGTAGCGCGAGAGCGCGGAGATGAGCGAATGCACCGTGCGGCCAAACTTCAGGTCGCCGCAAAGTCCCACGGTCAGATGATCCAGGCGTCCCTTCTCACGGCTGATGGTGAGCAGGTCGGTCAGAGTCTGGGTGGGGTGGTTGTGTCCGCCGTCGCCCGCGTTGATGATGGGCACGCTTGCCGCCATCGAGGCGACAAGGGGCGCACCCTCCTTGGGGTGGCGCATGGCGATCACGTCGGCGTAGCAGCTGACCACGCGGACGGTGTCCGAAACGCTCTCACCCTTTGCCGAGGAGGAGCTTGCCGCCTCGGAGAAGCCAAGCACCTGGCCGCCAAGCTCCAGCATGGCCGCCTCAAAGCTCAGGCGCGTACGGGTGGAGGGTTCAAAGAAGAGCGTTGCCAGCTTTTTGTAGCGGCAGATCTCGCGATAGGCGTCGGGCCGTTCGATGATGTCGTTTGCACGCGCGATCAGGGCGTCGATCTCGCGGACGTCCAGATCGAGAATGTCAATGAGATTTCGCATAGAGCATTCCAATCCTTTCGGGTAAAGATAGGGGGGAATCAAGCGTTGGCGTGGATCCAGCTTTCGTCGGAGGGGTTGTTGCGGAACTTGATCAGGCGTGCCTCGTCCTCGGGACGGATATAGCTCTCGTCCACGGCCACCTTGACGATGGTGTCAAAGTCGGTAAGGCTCACGTTGCGCAGGTCCTTCTCGGCCAGACGGTCCAGACCCTTCTTCATGCCGTAGGTGAAGATGCTCACGATGCCAAGCACGTCAGCTCCTGCGTCGCGCAGAGCGTCGGCCACCTCGATGACCGATCCGCCCGTGGAGATCAGATCCTCCACGATGACCACCTTCTGTCCTGCCTCGAGCTTGCCCTCGATGCGGTTCTGACGGCCGTGATCCTTGTTGCCCGAGCGAACGTAGCCCATGGGCAGGTCAAGCAGATGCGCGGTGATGGCGGCGTGTGCGATGCCTGCGGTGGAGGTACCCATCAGCACCTCGACCTCGGGATATTCCTTCTTGATGACCTCGGCCAGCGCGTTCTCCACGTCGTTGCGGACGGCGGGGGCGGTCAGGGTCAGACGGTTGTCACAGTAGATGGGGCTCTTGATGCCGCTTGCCCAGGTGAAGGGATCCTCGGGACGGAGGAAGACGGCCTTGATGGAGAGCAGATCCTTAGCGATGAGTTCGTTGATGTTCATGATGTATGTCCTTTCAATAGTAGTCTTTTGGGGATCAGTCCACGAATTCGCGGACGCAGCGCTCGTAGGCGGCCACGGGATCGGCGGCTTGCGTTACGGGACGGCCGACGACGATGTAGTCCGAGCCGATGCGCTTAGCCTCGGCAGGGGTCATCACGCGCTTCTGGTCGCCCTTGTCGCCGTCCGCAAAGCGAACGCCGGGGGTGACGGTGATAAAGCTCTTGCCGCAAGCGTTGTGGACCTTCTCGGCCTCAAGAGGCGAGCAGACCACGCCGTCAAGTCCTGCGCGCTTGGCGTTCTGCGCGTAGTGCATAACGACCTCGGCGATGGGCTCCTTGATGAGCAGATCCTGCTCCATGCTCTCCTGGTCGGTGGAGGTCAGCTGGGTGACCGCGATCAGCAGGGGACGGGTTCCGTCGGGACGGGTCAGACCCTCAAGGGCGCCCTCCATCATACGGACGGTTCCTGCGGCGTGCAGGTTGGTCATATCCACGTCGAGGTTCGAGAGGACCGACATGGCCTTCTTTACGGTGTTGGGGATATCGTGCAGCTTCAGATCCAGGAAGATCTTGTGTCCTCTTGCCTTGATCTCGCGGACGATGTCGGGTCCTGCGGCATAGAACAGCTCCATGCCGATCTTGACGTAGGGCTTTCTGCCCTGAAACTTATCGAGAAACGCGAGGGTCTCATCCTTGCTGCTGAAGTCACAGGCGATGATCACGTCTTTTCCCATGGTTATATGCTCCTTTACTTGATGTACGTTATTGCGGTTGTCGGCACAGGACGTCTGCCCATGCGCAAGCCATGCGCACCCACTCTGCGATGGCGGGGTTGTTCCATTTTTCGGTTGTTCCTGCCGTAATGGCGTTTCCGAGGGCCACGCCGTGGGGCGCGTCGGGGAAGATATGCAGCTCGTAGGGCACGCCTGCCTCGGTGTAGGCACGGGCGAGCACGAGCGAATTTTCTACGGGGACGAGCTGATCGGTCACGGTGTGCAGGATATAGGCGGGCGAGGACTCGGCGTCCACGTGCTTTTCCAGGCTGGCCGCGTCAAGCTGCTCCTGCGTAGGGGTATCCGTGCAGAAGAGGTTGCAAAAGCTTCCTTTATGCGCGATCGCGGGGTCGGCCGTGATCACGGGATAGATCAGCATCACGCCGCGCGGACGGATCTCGCCGACGTCAGCGCCGATCGCCTCGCGGAGAGCAGGGTGTCGCCAAAGCGTGCCGAGCGATGCGGCGAGGTGTGCGCCTGCGGAAAAGCCGACGGCGAAGATCTCTGCGGGATCGATGCCGTAGTCCTTTGCGTGATCCCTGATGTGCTTCATGGCCATGGCGGCCTCGATCAGCTGGGCGGGGAAGGGGCGCTTCCGTCCCACGCTGTAATGCAGGACGAAGGCGCAGTAGCCGTAGGGGAGGAAGGCGTGCGCGATGGGCTCACCCTCGCGGTCGGCACAGACCTGGCCGTAGCCGCCGCCGGGGATCACGAGGATCGCCTTTCGCGTAAAGCTCTTGAGCTGCTCGGGCACGTACGCCTCAAGATAGATCTCGGCGTCCTCTTGGGAAAGCGGAATGCGTTCGTAACGCATGGCTCTCTCCTCAGCGTCCGGCCTGTCCGATGATCTCGGAGAGGCTCTTGATGCCGTATTGCTCCATCACGCGCGGCAGATCGGCAACGATGTCGCGGCAGATGAAGGGGTCAACGAGGTTGGCCGCTCCCACCTGCACGGCGGTCGCGCCGGCGAGCATGAATTCGATCACGTCCTCGGCCGAGGAAACGCCGCCCATGCCCACGACGGGGATCTTGACGGCCTGCGCCACCTGGTAGACCATACGAATGGCTACGGGCTTGATGGCAGGGCCGGAGAAGCCGCCCATCTTGTTGGCGATCACGGGCTTTTTGGTCTTCAGATCGATGCGCATACCGAGCAGGGTGTTGATCAGGCTGATGCCGTCCGCCCCTGCCTCCTCGCAGGCCTTTGCGATGGAGACGATGTCGGTGACGTTGGGGGAAAGCTTGATGATAACGGGCTTTGTCGTCACGGCCTTGACGGCTCTCGTGACGGAGGCTGCCGCCTCGGGGGAGGTGCCAAAGCTCATGCCGCCGCCGTGTACGTTGGGGCAGCTGATATTGACCTCAAACCAGCCGATCTCGGGGCAGGCGTCAAGCCTTTGGCAGGTCGCGGCGTATTCCTCAAGCGAAAAGCCGCTGACGTTTGCCATCACGGGCTTGTGGAAGCATTCGCGGAGCTTGGGCAGCTCCTTGGCGATCACGGCGTCCACACCGGGGTTCTGCAGTCCCACGGCGTTGATCATGCCCGCGGTGCATTCCGCAATGCGGGGCGTGGGATTGCCAAAGCGGGGCTCGAGCGTCGTTCCCTTGAAGGAGAACGTGCCGAGGCAGTTGATGTCGTAGTATTCGGCAAATTCGTAGCCAAAGCCGAAGGTGCCGCTGGCGGGGATCACGGGGTTGTCCATGGAGATCCCGCAGAGGGTGACGTTCGTGTTTACCATATGATCTCCTCTCTTTCCAGCACGGGGCCGTCGCGGCAGATGCGCTTGTTGCCGTACTTGGTCTTGCAGGAGCAGCCCATGCAGGCGCCAAAGCCGCAGCCCATGCGCTCCTCAAAGCTGTACTGTCCACTCGTGGTCATGATCTTTTCCATGGCGAGGAACATGGGCATCGGTCCGCAGGTGTAGAAATAGTCGTAGTCGAGGGTGCGAAGGACGTCGGTCACAAAGCCCTTCGTTCCGGCCGAGCCGTCGGCGGTGGCCACGTAAACGGTTGCGCCGAGCGCCTCAAATTCCTTTTGGTAAAAGATCTCTGCGGCGGTGTTGAAGCCAAGCACCACCGAAACGGTCTTCCCCTCGGCGATCAGTCTCTTGCAAAGGTGGTAGAGGGGAGGAACGCCCACGCCTCCGCCCACGAGGACGGGGCGGTCGCCGCTTTTCTTTACGTCAAAGCCGTTGCCGAGTCCGGAGAGGACGTCAAGCGTCTCGCCGGGCTTCATGTCGGCCATCTGGCGCGTTCCCTCGCCCACGATCTTGTAGATGATGGTGATGCTCTCGCCGTCGTAGTCGCAGACCGAGATGGGGCGGCGGAGGAATTTTCCCTCCAGCTTGATATTGATGAACTGTCCGGGGGCGGTGAGGGAGGAGGTGTCGCCCAGAAGGCGCATCCGCATGATCGCGTCGGTCAGGTGGATGTTTTCGGCGACGGTATAGATTCCTTGTGTCATGCTCATGGTGAGCTCCTTTTCTTCGCGCTTACGCGTCGATGGTGGAGATGCAGAGGGTGGTCTCCTCAAGAACGTCAAGCAGGACGCGCACGGTATCAAGCGAGGTGAACATCGTCACGTTGTTGTCGGTGGCGCATCTGCGGATCTCGTGACCGTCGCTGATCTGCCCCTGAGAGGAGCCGATGTCGCTGGTGCTGATGACGTAGGCAATGTGTCCTTGGCGGATGGACTCGCGGATCTCGTCGCTTCCGTCGCTGATCTTGTTGAGAATGTGCGTGCGGATGCCGTGCGCCTTGAGGAATTCTGCGGTGCCGCGGGTCGCCTCAATGTTGAAGCCGAGGTTGTAGAAGCGGCGGATGAGGGGCAGAGCCTCCTCCTTGTCCTTTTCGGCGATGGTGGCAAACACGGTGCCGTAGTTCTGCAGGTGCATACCCGATGCCTGCAGAGCCTTATAGAGGGCGCGGTTGAGGCGGTCGTCATAGCCGATGGCCTCGCCCGTGGATTTCATTTCGGGGGAGAGATAAGCGTCAAGGCCGGTGATCTTGTTGAAGGAGAATACGGGCGCCTTGACGTACCATCTCTTCTTCTCCTCGGGGTAGAT
>JAFNVK010000030.1 GCA_017379815.1 Clostridia bacterium | reverse complement strand
TTCGCTTTTTTTACCGCGGCGCGTAATTCGTCCAGAAAAACGTCGGGCAGCTCGTCGGCCACGTCCAGGCGCCAGCCGTCCGCGCCCGCGCGGATCCACCTTTGCGCGATCCCGTCGTCGCCCGTGAAATACCGACGGCAGACGGGGTTGTGCTGGTTGAGGCGAGGCAGGATCTCGATCCCCCACCAGGCCTCGTATTGGCATGGCCACTCCCGAAAGGAGTACCAATCGGCGTAGGGGCTCTCCTTGGATTGGTGTGCGCCTGCCTCGGCGTAGCGTCCGCGGCGGTTAAAGTAGCGGCTGTCGTCGCCCGTATGGTTGAACACGCCGTCAAGCAGGATCTTCATGCCGCGCGCGTGCGCCTCCTTGACCAGATGGGAAAACGCCTCCTCGCCGCCAAGCAGAGCGTCCACTTTCTCGTAGTCGCCCGTATCGTAGCGGTGGTTGGAGTAGGCCTCGAAGATGGGATTGAGATAAAGGACGGTTACGCCCAGCGACTGCAGATAGTCCAGCTTTTGCCCGACGCCCCAGAGGTTGCCCCCAAAGAAGACGTCGTTGGCAAGGGGGGCGCCCACGTCGGACGCATACTGCGGAATGCCGTTTTCCCAATCCTCGTTCAGTACGGCGTCCTCGCGCAGGGTGACCTTTCCCTCACCGCGGAAAAAGCGGTCGGGGAAGATCTGATACATCGTTGCGCCGCGAAACCACTCGGGCGTGCGAAACTCCGCCTCGTGGAGCAAAAGGCGAAAGCGCTCCCCGCTCTTGGAGGCAAGCGAGAAGGAGACGTTGTCGATGCTGCTGCTGAAGAGCGTGTCCCATCCGCGCAGAAAAAGCAGCTCGTAAAAGAACAGGCCGCCGCAAGGATCGGGACAGAGCTTGCCGGTGTCCAGCTCCAGCGCGTACTCGTCCTCCCCCTTCGCGGTGCAAAGGAAGGAAAAGGGCAGGTCGCGATCCTCTCCCCCGTCGGGAGAGATGCGCAGCACCACCGCTCCCACGCCCATGCGGCGCGGAATGCGCACCAAAAAGCGAAGGCGCGTGCCAAGCGGGAACGCTCCCGCGCGGTCGCTCGCCTTGCCGTCGGCCCATTTGTGCAGTTCGATCTCGGCGCCCGCCTCAATCGGGGCGCGGTTCTTGAGAAGCATAAGCCGTCTCCTTTATCTCCATGCGCAAAACGCGCATAATCAGTCAAAATAAAGACCAAAAAGCAAACCAACCATGAGGTTTATGCGCAAGCGCACGCAAGAGAAGAGCTTCTTCTGCTTGCGTGCCGCTTGCTTTTTTGCTTTTGGCGTCCTCGGAA
Source organism: Clostridia bacterium (assembly GCA_017379815.1). Taxonomy (GTDB): domain Bacteria; phylum Bacillota; class Clostridia; order Oscillospirales; family CAG-272; genus UMGS1865. The sequence continues at coordinate 4,108 of JAFNVK010000030.1, read as the reverse complement.
AGAGTGGGTCAGGTCGTGACCTTTTTGAGGTTCCAGATGCGCTGTGCGTACTCCTCGATGCTGCGGTCGGCGGCGAAGTGTCCTGCGGCCGCGATATTGAGCAGAGACATCTTGTTCCATCTCTCCTTATCGGCGTAGGCGCGGATCATTTCCTCGTGCGTTGCGCGGTAGGATTCGAAGTCCGCAAGGCACATATAAGGATCGGCCACGCCGTGACCGCCCAGCAGGTAGGCGGCGATATCGGCAAAGGACTCGCCGGCAAAGCCGAAGGTCAGATAGTTAACGATGCGCGCCAGGCGCTCGTTGGTGGTGTAGTAATTGGTGGAGCGATAGCCCTCAAGCCAGAGCGCGTCCACCTCCTCGGCGGTCAGGCCGAAGATGAACATATTGTCCTCTCCTGCGGCGGCAAGCATCTCGACGTTGGCGCCGTCCAGCGTGCCGATGGTGAGCGCACCGTTGATCATCAGCTTCATGCAGCCCGTGCCGCTGGCCTCCTTGCCTGCCAGCGAGATTTGCTCGCTGATCTCGGCAGAGGGAATGAGGGCCTCGGCCATGCTCACGTTATAGTCCTCGAGGAAGACGAGATTGATCTTCTCGCGGATCCTGGGGTTCTGCTCGATGTCCTTGCTGATCATGCAGAGCAGCTTGATGATGCGCTTGGCCATGTCGTAGCCGGGAGCGGCCTTGGCGCCGAAGATGAAGGTCTGGGGCTGAATATCCAGGTCGGGATTCTCCTTCAGATCGAGATACAGACCGATGACGTTGAGGGCGTTGAGCAGCTGTCTCTTGTATTCGTGCAGACGCTTGATCTGTACGTCAAAGACCGAGTGCGTGTCCAGCTTCTTGCCCGTCTTGCGGTAGATCAGGTCGGCAAAGCGGATCTTGTTCTCGTGCTTGATGGCTCTCAGGCGCTCCAGCACGGCCTTGTCGTCGGCAAACTTGGCAAGCTCAGAGAGGCGCTCGGGCTCGTGGCGGTAGGCAGGGCCGATGCAATCCTCGATGAGGCCTGCAAGCGCGGGGTTGGAATAGCAGAGCCAGCGGCGGTGTGCCACGCCGTTGGTGACGTTGTCAAACTTGTGGGGATAGAGACGGTAGAACTCCTTGAAGGTGGTGTCCTTGAGGATGCGGGAGTGAAGCTTGGATACGCCGTTGACGTGGTGGGAGGCGATGACCGAAAGGTTGGCCATGCGCACCTGTCCGTAGGCGATCACGCACATCTTGGAGATGCGGTCCCAGCTTCCGGGAGCAGCACGCCATGCCTCGGCGCAGAAGCGCTCGTTGATCTCCTTGAGAATGGTGTAGATGCGGGGGAGCTTGAGGCGGAAGAGATCCTCGTTCCAGGTCTCGAGTGCCTCGGGCATGACGGTGTGGTTGGTGTAGGAGACGGTGCGGGTGACGATATCCCAGGCCTGCTCCCAGGAGAAGAAATAATCGTCCACCAGAATGCGCATCAGCTCGGGAATGCAGAGCGCGGGGTGCGTGTCGTTGATGTGGATGGCGACCTTCTCGTGCAGGTTGTCCAGACGTCCGTAAACGGCCATGTGGTCGCGGACGATGCTCTGCACCGAGGCGGATACCAGGAAATACTGCTGCGACAGACGCAGAAGCTTGCCCTCGGTGTGGTTGTCGGAGGGATAGAGCACCTTGGAGATGATCTCGGCGTTGGTGCTTTCCTCAAGCGCACGGGTGTACTGTCCCTGCGTGAAGAGGCTCATGTTGAAGTTCTGAATGTCTCTTGCCTTCCACAGACGGAGCTGGCTGACGGCGGTGCTGTCCGCACCCGAGATCATCATGTCGTAGGGAACGGCCTCGATCTCCTCGGCGTCCTCGTAGATGATGGCGCAGTGTCCGTCCTCGCGCCACTCCTCTCTGACGTGACCGCCAAAGCGGACCTTGTAGATGCGGTCGGTGCGGGGAACCAGCCAGACGTCGCCGCCGGGCAGCCAGACGTCGGGCAGCTCGACCTGCATGCCGTCCACGATCATCTGCTTGAAGAGTCCGTACTCGTAGCAGATGGAAAAGCCGGTGGCGGGATAGTCGAGCGAGGAGAGAGAGTCCATAAAGCAGGCGGCAAGGCGGCCAAGACCTCCATTGCCAAGTCCTGCGTCGGGCTCGCATTCGTAAAGCTCCTCCAGGGAGAAGCCGAGCGAGGAAAGAGCCTCGCCGTAGGCCTTATCCAGACCGAGGTTGCAGAGATTGGTCCTCAGCGAGCGGCCGAGCAAAAACTCCATGCACATATAGTAGACGCGCTTTGCGCCCTCGCGGTTGACCTGCTTTTTGTAGGCGGAGCGCTTCTCGCTCAGCATATTCTTGACGGTGATGGCCGCCGCCTTATACATCTGCTCGCGCGATGCCTCGGCCGCCGTGCAGCCGAAATGTCTGCGCAGAACGCCTTCAAGCAGCTCCTTGACCTCTGCGCTGTTGGGATTGTAGTTCATGGGATGGTGCCTCCGTGGGGTGTGTTTGTGATTTGGCTCGGAGAGGGCTTGCCTCTCCGAGCGGGATGACGAAAGAAAATGCGATCTTGCTTGCTTTACCGTGCCTTACAGCGTGCGGTAAAGCTCCAGATAGCGCTCGGCCGACGCGCTCCAGGAGAAGTCGGTCTTGAGAATGCGGGTGAGCAGCCTTTTGCGCGCCTCGGGATCTCTCCAGACGGCAAGCGCCGCCTCGGTGCGCTCGGCAAGCTCCTCGGCCGAATAGTTGGCAAAGGTGAAGCCGTTGCCGTGCAGGACGCCCTCCTCGACCCAGTAGGGCTTGATGGAGTCGTAAAGTCCGCCCGTCTCACGCACGACGGGGATCGCGCCGTAGCGCGAGGCGATCATCTGCGACAGTCCGCAGGGCTCGCTCTTGGAGGGCATGAGGAAGATATCGGTGGCGGCGTAGATGCGCTTGGACAGGTCGCGGTCGTAGGTGATCAGGGCGCGCACCTTATCCGGAAAGCGCTGCTGCAGGTCGGTGAAGAAGAATTCGTATCCGGCCTCTCCCTTGCCCAGCACCACCAGCTGCACGTCGTTTTCGGCGACGATGCGCGCGATGCAGGCGGTGATCAGATCCAGTCCCTTGTGCGAGGCCAGGCGGGAGATCACGGCAAGCAGGGGCACGTCCTCGCGCTCGGGCAGCCCGGTCTCCCTTTGGAGGGCGAGCTTGTTTTGCGCCTTGTTGTGCAGACTGCGCGCGGTAAAGGTCTTGGCGATCCCCTTATCGTGTCGGGGATCGTAATAGACGTAGTCGATGCCGTTGAGAATGCCCGAGAGCTTTGCGCGGTTGCGGCGAAGGATGCCGTCAAGGCCGTGTGCGTATTCGGGGGTCAGGATCTCCTCGGCGTAGCGCGGGCTGACCGTGCTGACGCGGTCGGCACATTCGACGGCGGCCTTCATCAGGTTGATGCAGCCGTCGTTCTCCATCAGGGTATGCTCGTTTTCGCCAAGTGCGAAGACGTCGCCGAGAATGGAGAAGTCGTACTTGCCCTGGTATTCGATGTTATGGATGGTAAAGACGGTGCGGATGCTGCCGTAGCCCGGGCGGCAGCGATAGAGGCAGTTGAGATAGACCACCGAGAGGGCGGCCTGCCAATCGTGGGCGTGCAGGATATCCGGGAAATAGTCAAGCTTGGCCATCATCTCAAGCACGGCCATGCAGAAGAAGGCATAGCGCTCGCCGTCGTCAAAGAAGCCGTAGAGCGAGGGGCGCTTGAAATAGTATTCGTTGTCGATAAAGTAGTAGGTGACGCCGTCCTTGACGAGGCTATAGACGCCGCAATACTGATGGCGCCACGCGAGGGGGACGTAGAAGACGGCCTCTGCCTTCAGCTGACGTCGCCACTCGTTGGAGAGGGCGTCGTAGAGGGGGAGGACGACGCGGACGTCGGCGTCACCCGTAGCAGAGAGGGCGGCGGGGAGAGAGCCGAGGACGTCGCCAAGGCCTCCCGTTGCGGAAAAGGGCATCGCCTCCGCACCGACGAAGAGAATTTTTTTCATGGTATATCGGGTTCCTTTCTGCTCCATGAGCGGAGCGGAGATGGTTTTCTTGAAGCAAGCGAAGCGCGTGACGTTGGCGCGGGTTTGCTCGAGGGGCGCGGTTTTAGGGCGCGGTTTTTTCGAGGGGACTT
>JAFNVK010000029.1 GCA_017379815.1 Clostridia bacterium | reverse complement strand
TGGCAGAGTGCGTCTGTTGAAAGTCCTCCGCGTCGTCGGGATCCAGGATCTCAAGCGTCAGGCGGGGAGACGCGGAAACGTAACGCAAAAGATAGGTGTGCAGATCCCTGTCCGCACTCAGCTCACCGCCATCGACGAACCAATAGATCTTCACGTCCGCCTCGATCGTATTGAGAAAATCCAGCGTCTTTGCCGAAAGCGTGAAGAAATCGTTTCCGTCCACGCGCAGGTTGCGCACCGAAAAGGGCAAAAGCGCAAGCAGCGCGTTGAGCGTGATCAGGAGCGCAAGCACGCCTGCCGCCACGGCCGAGGAAAGCAGAGCTCGCCTGCGGTTTCCCCACATCCGCGGCTTGCGCAGACAAAGACGGGTAAGCACGAGGAAAAGCGCCGTGACCGAAAGCATCCAAAGGAGTGCGGAAAGATCCAGATAGCCAAGAAAGAGCTTCTTGGCACACAGATAGGGGTTGAGCCCCTCAAGAATGCCGCGCAGAACGGGGATCGAGGAGAAGGGCGCCTTCCAGAGCGTAAGCAAAAAGAGCAGCACCGCCGCACCGATCCCCAAAAGGGTCGGATGCCTTGTGGGAAGCGCGGAGAGGAAGGTGCAGATCGCCGTCATGGACACAAGGAACAGGAAAAGCCCAAGGCAGGCAACGTAAGCTGAAGAAAGCGAGATCGCGCCAAAGGGCGAGAGCAAAAGCGGAACGGGCAAAAAGGCGATGAGCGGAAGGGTGGCCACCGCAAGCGCTGCCAGATAGCGCCCAAGCAAAAGCTCACCCGTGCGCAAGGGGAGCGAGGCCAGGAGAATGTCGGCGCCTGCGCGACGTGCGCGCAGGGCGGCCTTTCCGACCAGCAGCGGCAGGGCAAGTCCGTAGCAAAGGCACATTCCGTTCAGCGTATAGGCTACGCTCGTGCTGCCGTAGAGCAATTGATAAAACACCGTAAGGCCGGCAAAGGCAAGCCCAAGGCATGCCGTGAGGACCCAGGTGGACATCGTTGCATAGAAGGAGCGAAGCTCCCGGCGAAGTACCGCGATCATGCTCTGCCCTCCTTTTCGTCATCCGTGTCGATCAGCTCGTATTCGCCGTCGCGCTCGAGCACGGTCTCATGGCGTCTTAGGCGGCGTGAGCGCTCCTCCTCCGTGCGGCCTGCACGGAAGCGTGCGCCAAGCTCCGAGCCGATCTCCTCCACGGGCAGATCCAGCTCTACCCGTCCGCCCGACAAAAGCAGGACGTGATCGCAGAGCTTGCGGATCTCCTCCACGCTCGAGGTGGAAAGGATCAGCGTTCTCCCCTCGCCAATCTCCGAAAGGAGCGCGCGAAAGGCGGAAACGCGTGATGGATCAAGTCCTGCCGTGGGCTCCTCGAGGAGCAGAATATCCTGCTTTCCCACCAGCGTCTGGGCAAGCCCCAGGCATGACGCGCGGTAGCCCGAAAGAGAGGCGCAAAGCGCATGGCGGTACTCCTCAAGTCCCACGCTCTCCAGAGCGCGGTTCACGAGGCGCACAGCTCTCTCAAAGGAGATCCCTCTCGCCTCGGCCACGAAATGCAGATGCTCCGCCACCGTCAGCTCCGCAGGGAGCGGGGCATCCTTGGGCAAAAAGCCGATGCAGGCCTTTGCCTGCATCGGCTCTCGTTCCAGGTCGAAGCCGTTGATCTTGATCTGTCCGCCGTCCGGCGAGACAACGCCCGCCATGGCGCGCAAAAGGCAGTCCTTGCCCGACTCGGCATCCCCCAGGACGCCGTAGATCAGGCCGTTCTTCCATTTGAAGCTTACACCGTCGAGAAGGGCCTCCCCTCTTTGGTGAAGCGTTAGATTCTTGACCTCGATCAATGTCCCGCTTCCTCCGTCTTTTCCTCCTTGACACAGATCAGCTCCTTGGCATAGGGCAAGGAGAGGATCCAATCGCACAGGGTATGCCACTCGGCCAGCTTGTGGTGGCGGCGGGCATAGTAGATGCCGATGAGGTTCTCGTAGTTGAGCGTTACGGTGCGCATCTGGTTGTAGGAGGTGGGCAGCATCTGGATCATGTTGTGCCAGGGCTGGCGGTCCTCCTTGTCGGCGATAAACTTCTGCCGCTCGACCTCCAGATAGTCGATCACGGCGTCAAGCAGCGCCAGTCCCCCCTCGTCCATACGGTCGCAGGAGAAATCCTCGCGCTCGAAGGCCTTGGCGTGGATCTTGTGCATGGTGGAGCAGGAATTGGCCACCGTTCCCACCTTGTAGGTATCAAACTCCTTCCACCAGTAGAGCGGTGCGGTAATGTCCACCGAAACGAAGATCTGGCGCAGAAACTTGCGGTGGTCGCTTCCGGCGCGTGCCAGACGGCGGCCGAGATCCAGATCGTTCGGACCGAGAATATACTTCCCCTCCCCGTCGTAAGCGCTGTCGGATTTTGCCCAGCTGTTCATGGGGTTGCGTGCGCCGCGAATGGCGTTCTCCAGATTCATCACGGAGGTGCGTTCGGTCTTTAACATGATTGCTTTTTCCTTCCCTATGTATTTTCGGGGATACAATATTAATCTTAAATATTAGTATATCATAAACGCCTTTCAAAGTCAATACGCGCCCGAAAATCGGCATTTTCAACAAAATAAAAGGATTTGATTTGTTAAAAATCGGCATTTCTCCGTCTTTTTCCGCAAGCGGATTTGTGCTATAATAAAGTGTTAAGGTTTTTATTCGAGATTTTTGGGATTGGAGAAAAAGCTGTGATTAGAGAAAATTTGCGAAATATCGCCATCATCGCCCACGTTGACCACGGAAAGACCACCCTCGTTGACGGCCTGCTCAAGCAGGGCGGTATCTACCGCGACAACCAGGAGACCGTGACCCGCGTGATGGACTCGGGAGACCTCGAGAAGGAGCGCGGCATCACCATTCTGGCCAAGAATACCTCGGTGCATTACAAGGGCACCAAGATCAACATCATCGATACCCCCGGTCACGCCGACTTTGGCGGAGAGGTGGAGCGTATTCTCAAGATGGTCAACGGCGTTATCCTGCTCGTGGATGCGGCCGAGGGACCCATGCCCCAGACGAGATTCGTTCTGCAAAAGGCGCTTGACCTCAATCACCGCGTGATCGTCTGCATCAACAAGATCGACAAGCCCGACGCCCGCCTTGGCGAGGTGGAGGACGAGATCCTGGAGCTTTTGATCGACCTTGGCGCAAACGACGATCAGCTGGACAGCCCCATGCTCTACTGCTCGGGCCGTGCCGGCACGGCCGTGGAGGACCCCTCCGAGACCGGCGTGGACCTCTCCCCCCTCTTTGAAAAGATCCTCTCCTATATCCCTGCCCCCGAAGGGGACGAGACGGGTGACCTGCAGCTGCTGGTCTCCTCCATCGACTACAACGATTACGTCGGCCGCATCGGTATCGGACGCATCGAGCGCGGCTCGCTCAAGGTTGGCCAGGAGGTCGCCATCTGCAACTATCACAACCCCGCAGTGGCCAAGAAGACCAAGGTCGTCTCGCTCTATCAGATCGAGGGCCTGGTTCGCCAGCCCGTGGAATCCGCACAGATGGGCGACATCGTCTGCTTCTCGGGTGCGGGCGAGATCACCATTGGCGACACCCTCTCGGTCGTGGGCAATCCCCAGCCCCTGGAGTTCGTCAAGGTCTCCGAGCCCACCATGGAAATGACCTTTATGGTCAACAACAGCCCGCTTGCCGGCAAGGAAGGCAAGTTCGTCACCTCCCGTCAGCTGCGCGACAGACTCTACCGCGAGCTGCTCAAGGACGTTTCCCTGCGCGTATCGGACGGTGACACAACCGACGAGTTCTGCGTGGCAGGCCGCGGAGAGATGCACCTCTCCATTCTGCTCGAGACCATGCGCCGCGAGGGCTTTGAGCTTGCCTGCTCCAACCCCCGCGTGCTGTATAAGGAGATCGACGGCCAGAAGCACGAGCCCATGGAGCGCGTGACGCTGGACGTTCCCATGGATTACGTTGGCGTGGTCGTGGAAAAGCTGGGTCAGCGCAAGGGCGACCTGCTCTCCATGTCCCCCATCGGAACGCGCACGCGCATTGAGTATTCCATTCCCTCCCGTTGCCTCTTCGGCTACCGCTCCGAGTTCCTCACCGCCACGCACGGAGAGGGCGTGATCAACACCATCTTCGACGGCTACGCCCCCTATCGCGGCGAGATCGCCATGAAGTTTACCGGCTCTCTCGTGGCCTCCGCCGACGGCGAGACCACGCGCTACGGCCTGTACAAGGTGCAGGAGCGCGGACAGCTCTTCGTGGGTCCGCAGACGCAGGTCTACGAGGGCATGATCGTGGGCGAGAACCCCAAGAACGACGATATCGCCGTTAACCCCTGCCAGAAGAAGCAGCTGACCGCCATTCGATCGGCAGGTGCTGACGAAAAGCTCCTGCTCACTCCCGCCAAGCTCTTCACGCTGGAGGAGGCCATCGAGTATATCACGGACGACGACCTGATCGAAGTCACGCCCAAGTCCATCCGTCTGCGCAAGAAGACGCTCAACACCGAGCAGCGCATGAAGGAAATGATGCGCAAGCGCCGCGAGCTGGAGGCCATGAAGAAGGGCTGATCCTCGCGTCAAGCATAAAAATGCACACCGCGTGCCGATTTTGGCACGCGGTGTGCTCTTTTTTATCCTTTGATGTCGCTCACGCCGCACGCTTCAGGCGCTTGCCGAGAATGTCGAGCAGGCGGTGAAGCACGGGCGAGAAGACGGTGTTGATGGCAAACTCAAACAGGAAATTCACTCCTGCACAGCCGATGACCAGGAAGTAGAACATTCCCACGCCCTCGCCAAGAAAATTGCTCTTAAAGGTGTCCATCATGGTGTAGGAGCCCAGAATGAAGACGCCCGTATTGACCACGGGAACGGCCGCGGACGCCAGAATGACACGCAAAAACGCGGGGCCCTTTTTGACGTACTTAAAAATCAATCCCGAGACAAGGCCGGCAAGCGTTCCCTTGCCCACGCAGAGCAGCGTGGTGAGGATCGGGTGATCCTGGAAAAGGATGCCCGTGAAGAAGGGATCCTGCCCCATCATACCAAGCACGATGGTGACCTCTGCACCAAAGACAAAGCCGAGCCACGCTCCCGCCTTCGGTCCGAGCAGCATAGCGCCCAGCGCGATCGGAATGCCGACCAGGCTCACCGGCGTGGCCAGGAAGGGCAGACGTACCGCGATCCCGGTCAGCTGCAGCACCAGGACGATGGCCGTCAGCAGAGCAAGCTCCACCAGATACAGAATGGATTGCTTACGGTGATTTCCTTTCAAGCTCATGACAAGCACCTCTCTTTTCTGTTGTTATCGTCCGCGCATTCTCCCATCAAAGCCGCTTGCAAAGTCCAAGCCGCTCCACCAAGGGGTAGACGGTGACCGAGACCAGCAGGGCAAGCACGCCCTGCACGGCGTTGAAGGGGATATTGGCGGCGGCCACCGTCGGTCCGAAGGAGAGAACGAAGGCCTCGTAGAGAAAATAGCCAAGGATCATGACGAGCTCCGCCGTAAGGCCTGCCACGAGATGGCAAAAGCCGCGGGGGAGCTTAAAGGAGCGCAGAAGGCGATCCAGCAGAATAGCAACCAGTGCCATGGAAAGCTTGATCAGAAGCGTTCCGGGAGCGTAGGCCGCATATCCCCCGATCAGATCGGCCAGCATCGCACCAAGTGCAACGGCCGCCGCGCCAAAGGGGCCTCCCAGCGTCCACGCACCAAGCAGAAGCACGCCGTCTCCGAGATTGGCGTTTCCGACCACAGGGGTCGGAACAGAAATCAAGGTTGCCGCAAGCACCAGCGCGCAGAAAAGCGCACCGACGGCCAACCGTCTCGTATGTAGTTTAGACAATATAATCATCTCCCTTTTGTCGTTTTTCGGTCATACTCCGCAGTAGATATCCCTAATTATACACGTTTTTTGGGATTTGTCAAGCATTTTCGGCAGATTTTCGGGTCAGCTGATCAGCCCCTCCTCCAGGGTAAAGGCCTCCTGCACGCGCTCGGCCAGCGCGGGATGTGCCGCAAGCTCGGCGTCACGGGAAAGCAGCTCACGGGCGTCCTCGGCAGCCTGCGCAAGGATCTCTCCGTCCTCTGCCGCATTGGCCAGGCGGAAGGAAAGCCCTCCGCTCTGCCTGAGCGTTCCGTCCGCGCCCGAGCCCAAAAAGTCGCCGGGGCCTCTCTGTGCCAGATCCTGCTCGGCAATGGCAAAGCCGTCGTAGGTCGTACGCATCACGTCAAGACGGCGGCGCGAAGGATGTTCGGCGCTCTGCCCTACCCCGTCGCCCGCCACGAGAATGCACCAGGATTTGCGCTTGCCGCGTCCCACGCGTCCGCGCAGCTGATGCAGCTGGGAAAGGCCGAAGCGCTCGGCGTTCTCGACGATCATCAGGCAGGCGTTGGGTACGTTTACCCCAACCTCGATGACCGTGGTGGAGACCAGAATATCCACCTCGCCCGCCGCGAAGCGCTGCATCACGGCGTCCTTCTCGCGGCTCTTCATGCGTCCGTGGAGGACCTCCACGCAAAGCTGTGGGAAGCGTGCGCGCAAGGTCTCGGCGTGGCCGACCGCGTTTTTTATGGGGGCGCGCTCGCGCGGCGCTCCGCACTCGCTGAGAATATCGTAAAGATCCACCTCGCCCGCGTCCTTCTCCTCCTCAACGGCAGGACAGACCACGTAGACCTGTCCGCCCTCGCGCGTTTGCTTTTCGATAAAGCCGTTCAGGCGCTCGCGATAGCTCTCGTCCACGGCGAAGGTATCCACCCTCTGTCGCCCCGGGGGCATCTGATCGATGCGCGAGATAGCAAGGTCGCCGTAAAGGACCAACGCCAACGAGCGCGGAATGGGCGTTGCGCTCATGACGAGCAGGTGCGCGTGCTCACTCTTTTCGGCAAGGCGTGCGCGCTGACGTGCGCCGAAGCGGTGCTGCTCGTCGGTCACGACGAGTCCCGCAAAGGCAAACTCCACGTCGTCGGTGAGCAGGGCGTGCGTGCCGATGACGGCCGAGAGACGCTTTTCGGGATCGCGCTCGGCGAGTGCCGCCTTGATCCTGCGCTTCTCGGCGGCAGGCGTTGCCCCGACGAGCAGGGCGCAGGAATAGCCCATCGCCTCAAAAAGCGGAGAAAGATCCGCATAGTGCTGGCGCGCCAGGATCTCGGTGGGGGCCATGAGGGCGCTCTGCAGACCGTTCTGCATGGCGATCAGCATGGCCGCGGCGGCGCATACCGTCTTGCCGCAGCCCACGTCACCGACGAGAATGCGGCTCATGGGCGTTTCCTTCGCCATATCGGCGCAGATCTCGTCAATGGCGCGCACCTGCGCGTCGGTCAGCGTGTAGGAAAGCCGCTCGGTCAACGGAGTCAGCTCCTGCCTCTTGCAGGCAGGGGCACTTGCCGAGCGATTGCGCCTTCCCGCCATGGAGGTGCCGAGCGAGAAGGTGAAGAATTCATCGTAGATCAAGCGCCGACGGGCGATCAGGAGAGACTCCCGATCCTCGGGGCGGTGAATGTGCCGCAGTGCGTACGGCAGTGAGCAAAGTCCGCGCTTTTCGCGCAGGGAGGCGGGAAGCGGATCAACGGCGTCAGCCGCGAGAAGCTCCAGGGCGGCCTCCACGTCCTTGAGGATCTGGTTCTGCGTCAGCCCCTCGGTCATGCGGTAGACCGCGCGGTAGGGAGGCAGCGCAAAGCCCTCGGCATAGCCCTCGGCCGCAGGGGCGGACATCTTGAAGCTCCTGCCGCTGCGCTCTACCTTGCCGTAAAAGCGGTAGACCGAGCCTACGGGGAATTTGCTCTTGAGGTAATCCTGATTGAAATACACGATCTCACAGGTCCCGCTTTCGTCGAAGGCGCGGAACTTGAGAAAGCTCTTGTGACTGCGCAGGCGAACCGTCTTCGGCTCGCTCGCCACGGTCAGAAGGACGGCGCTCTTGCCGTCGGGATTCGTCTCGGAAAGAAGGCGGACGTCCCCACGGTTCTCGTAGGCGCGGGGATAGTGCAAAAGCAGGTCGCCAAGGGTCTCGATCCCCATCCGCGCGTAGGCGGCGGCCCTGGCCTTGCCGATGCCCGGAAGCACGGTCATCGGGGATTGTCGCGTAACCATAGGTCCTCTCCTTTCTTTCCCTTTTGGGGCAGGAGCTCTCCCAAGAGCACCCTGCCCCATGTGCGTTTTTTCTTACTGCAGATCCACCGTTTGTCCGGCGCCAACCTCGTACGTCTGTCCGTGGAAGACGAACCAGACCGGCGTTGCCGTGGGGTTATAGGCCTTCTCCATGTCCACCGTGAAGCGCAGAGCCTTGAAGGCCTCAATGTACTCGAAGATCTCGGTGTTCGTGGCGTACCAAATGTCCTCGTGGC
>JAFNVK010000028.1 GCA_017379815.1 Clostridia bacterium | reverse complement strand
CCGTAGAGCAGGCGTACGCCGAGATTGGACATGCCGATCTCGTAGCTGTCGGGGAAGCAGAAGGCAAAGCGTGCCTTGACCTTGGATTTGTCCTTCAGGATCGCGCCGTACTCACCGCCCGAGTATCTTCCGGGCTTTGAGACCGACTTGAGGATCGTGCTGCTTGGACGGTTTTGGGATGTTTTATTCATCGTCTGGGATAAACCTTTCTTTAAGTTGATGCGCGGCGCTTACTTGCGGAAGCGCAGGGTCTCGCCGTTCAGCTCGGCGTGGGAGGCCAGCAGGGAGAGCAGCGTCCAGAAGAGCTGGTAGGCGGCGATGGAGAGCGGGCCCAGCCACTCGGCAAGGCCTCCGAGGGTAAGCAGGACGGCCGCGGCCGTGCCGATGAGAGCGGAAATGACCTGCATACGGAAGACCGAGCGGCGTGCCGAGGCAACGCCGGAGGAGGCGTGGAGCGGATAGACGAGGTCGAGACGCTCGCCAAGCGATACCGCACCCGCGTCGACCGATTCCAGAGGCGTGTCCTCCTCAAAGCGCGTGGGCTTGAAGACCGAAACGGGATCGGGTCTGCGCGGACGGCAGAGCGGAATGAATTCGTCGTTCAGGCTTGGATCGTGCGTGTAGATGCCAACGGCCGAGCCCGAGTAGGCAAGATCGGCCACGAGGCATTCAAATTCCTGCTTGCATTCGTATTCGATCTCAAAGCTCAGGCGCAGGACGCCGTCCACGGCCACGTGGAGCAGGGCAACGTTCGGGGTGCGGCGCAGGGCCTTGTCCGAGCTTTCGGCGGGAACGCTCACGCCGCTCTTGCGCAAGAACTCCGCGTCGCCCGCAAGAACGGTGTAGCGATCGTCGATGCGTGCCTCGGCACCGCTATCGCTAAGGCGAAGGATATGCACGGCGGTATCGCCCTGCGCGCGCTTCGTCACCTTGATCAGGTCGCCCAAGGGACCGCCGAGCTTAGAAAAGAGCAGGCCCGAGAGGAGAAGATCTCGCTTGAGATCCACCTCGCTTCCGGTTGCGATCTCGGTCTGCTTGCGCGCGGTGAGGAGATCGCTGTCGGCAAAGATAACGGTCTTTTCCACGTCGTATTCCTCCACCGTCTCGTTGCCCACCAGCGCACAGCGGTAGCGCGCGAGATAACGGTTGGCCAGAAAGAGCGAGTAGAAATAGCCAAATCCTGAGGAAATGGGTGCGCAGAGCAGAAGAACGGTCATAAAGGAGGAAAGCACGTTCGCAAGTCCCGGGGCGTAGACCGCCGCGGCAAAGGCGCAAAGCACCGAAAGCGCGAGCATGATGATGATCGCGGTCATAAAGGGCGCACCTGCCGCCTCCATGCCGTTGAAGCGGCGGAAGAAGCCGGTCACCTGCTCGGCCGTGCGGATGCGGTAGAGGTTCTTGCCCGAGTCCTCGTGCACGACCTTGACGATCTTATCGCCTCGGCGGAGCTTTTTGCGGCGATGCTCCGCAGGGATCAGCACCTGCTTTGGCTCGTCCGAGGAGAGCAGACGGAACACGCGAAGCTCGCAGGCAAGACGGAAAACGTCGCCAACGGCGCTGACCAGCAGGGCGAGAGAGACGAGAAAGCTTGCGGGGAGCAGGGGCACGCGGGAGAAGATCAGGCAGAGATCGTAGAGCGCCGCGATGGTCACGAGGATCGCGTTTGTCGCGTAGGGGGTGGGCGAAAAGCGGATCAGACTGCGCGCGCCGCCAAGGAGCTGCTTGCCCGAAAGGAGCGCCGTGACGATCAGGATCACGAGCGAGAGCAGGGGGAGCAGCCAGAGCCGCTCGGGCGCAAAGCCCGAGAGCGAGCGCTCAAGGGCGATCGCGCGGTCCAGAAAGAGCAGGATCAGCGTGGCAAGTGCGGTGAGGACCACGCGCGCGATAAGCAGCTTGCGGTCGTGGACGTAGGCGGCGAGAATGCTCTCGCGGCGGTTCTTTCCGTCATAGGCCTCTCCGCGGTAGCCAAAGGCGGCGTAATATTGGCGGCGGTCGGTGGCGCGGAGCTTTCGCTCGTAGGAGAGCTTCAGCCTCTGCAGGTTTTCCTGCCCCACCGTCTGCCTCAGCTCAGCGTCGTAGCCCAGCTCAAAAATGATGTCGGTATCGTCCTCGGAGAGCCCGTACTGTCGGCGGATCGCCTCAGCGGGGTCAACCTCCTCGGTGCGTGCGGCTTTTTTTGCGGACGCGCGTATCTTCGCCAGGGGGGATGCTTTCTTTGCAGGAGAGATCTTTTCGCCGCTCGTTTCTGCTTTCTTTGCAGGAGAGATCTTTTCGCCGCTCGTTTCTGCTTTTTTGGCAGAGGGCGTCTTTTCATTATTTGCTGTTGCTTTTTTTGCCGCAGAGGACTTTGTCTCCGCGGGAGTGCTTTCGGCTATAGGGGAAGCCTTTTTCGCCGTGGCCGTTGCCGCCTGCTTGGGAGCGGTCGGCTGCTTTGGCGTGCTTTGCTTATCGTTCATCTTCTGGTTTCACCTTCCTCTGGATTCGGATGGGTGCGCGGTCGAGCCCCTCCTCCTCTCCACGCAGAACGGGTGCGGCGGTGGAGGGCTTTTCCCGGCGCGGGGAAATCGGAATGGATCTTTCGGGTAGGCTTGTCAGCGCGGGACGGATCACGATGCGCTGAGGATCCGGCCTTGCGGGCATGGAGGGAGCATGGTCGCGGCGCGGACGGATCACGATGCGCTCGACCTTTGCCTCGCGCGGACGGACCAAGGGTCTCTCGCTCTCTTCGAGCGGCTTCGGCTTGATCACCACGCGCTTCTCGCTCCCCTTTTCCAGCACGTAACTATTGGCAACAGGACTTTCCTGCGCGGGTTTTTCCTGCACGGGGCTCTCCGTCGGGACCTCAACCGCCTGCGGCTGCTCGTAGCTGATGCCAAAGCGCGGCTCGGGAAGGATCTCTTCCTCAACAATTTCCTCAACGACGGGTTCATCTTCGATGACTTCCTCAACGATGGGCTCTTCTTCGATG
>JAFNVK010000027.1 GCA_017379815.1 Clostridia bacterium | reverse complement strand
GGTCAGGAAGATGTTTTCCACGCCCTTCTCACGGCAGGCCTGCATAGCGGGGAGCATGCTCTCCAGCGTCCAGCGGTTGCCGGGAACAAAGCCCTGCCAGGACCATGCACCGCCGGCGAACCAGGTCTCGCCCTGGAATTTGGCGTGTGCGTCCAGCATTCTTTCGTACTGGCTTCGGTCGTTGCTGTAGTAATCCCAGTAGACCAGCTCAACTCCGTCGGGGCAGGCGTTCAGAACCTCGTCGGTGATCGCCGAGAGATCCTGGACCACGTACTCGCCGTTGTTGGCCAGACGGAAGAACATATCCGACCACATAATGGGAGAGAAATCATATTTTTTGCAAAGCTCGATCACGCGCTCCAGGTGGCTGTGAATGATGTCAAAGCGGTTGGTCAGGCCGTGCTTCTTGAGGTATGCACCCATACCGAGATTGAAGGCCTCGTCCATACCGATATGGATGTGCTTCGAGGTGAAGCAGGCGCGCAGGCTGCGGAGCATATTCTCGATCAGCTCGTAGGTGCCGTCCTCACCGACAAAGAGAATGTCGGCGGTGTCGCGAATGTTGCGATACGCGTCCCAGCGGAAGATCGCGGGCAGGTGTGCCAGCGTCTGAATGCAGGGGATCAGCTCCACGCCGATCGAATCGCAGTAGGCGACCATGTCCTTCATTTCTGCCTGCGTGTAACGGCCGCGCAGATAGCCAAAGTAGGGCTCCCCGGGGATCTCGTAGGTGTCCTCCGTGTAGAGCTGAAGCATATTATAGCCGAGCTTCTTTGCCACGTCGGCAAAGTGCTTGACCTCCTCGGGGGCCATGACGGAATTTCTGGACATATCCAGCATCAGGCCAAAACGTTGCAAGTTCATTTCTCTTCCTCCGATCACAGGAATTTGGCGGTGTTGACCACTCGAGACTATTATAGCATGAGAGATCGGAAAAGTCAAGGCAAAAGAAGGAAGGATCGACCCTGCTTTTTTCACAAAAAGGCGAAACGAGGGAGCAAAAAAGCCATGCAAGCCCTTGACAGGAGGATAAAAAGAGTGTATAATTATAAAGGTATGGTATAAGCGGAGAATTTTCGCGCCGTATCCCCGACGATTTTTTGACACGAAAAAAGAAAACCGAACAAGGAGGTGTATTATGGAAGTGCAATTATGGCTTGCGATCGTGATCGGCGTTGCCGCTCTCGCGGTCGGAGGCGTGGTCGGATTTTTGATCCGCAGGAGCATTGGAGAGTCCAAGATCGGCTCTGCTGAGCAAGAGGCAAAGCGGATCCTCGAGGAGGGCTCCAAGGCCGCGGAGGCAAGAAAGAAGGAGCTTTTGGTTGAGGCCAAGGAGGAGACCCTTCGCTTGCGCAACGAGGCGGAGAGAGAGATCAAGGAGCGCCGCTCCGAGGTTTCCCGCATGGAGCGCAGGATCAACCAGAAGGAAGAAAATCTGGACAAGAAGACCGAGTCGCTGGAGCGCAAGAGCGAGCAGCTGGATGAAAAGCTGAAGGCAAACGACGCCCTGCGTGCCGAGATCCAGGAGGTGCTTGCCTCTCACGTCAAGAAGCTGGAGGTCATCTCGAGCTACACGGCAGAGGAGGCCAAGGCCGAGCTTCTCGCACAGGTCGAGTCCGAGACCCGTCACGAAATGGCGCAAAAGCTCTCCGAGCTTGAGGCGCAGTTCAAGGAGGAGGCCGACGCAAAGGCGCGCAACCTTCTCTCCCTGGCCATCCAGAGATGTGCCGCGGATCACGTCACCGAGTCTACCATTTCGGTCGTGGCCCTGCCCAACGAGGAAATGAAGGGACGCATCATCGGCCGTGAGGGACGCAACATTCAAAAGCTCGAGACGCTCACGGGCGTTGAGCTGATCATCGACGACACTCCCGAGGCGATCACCGTATCCGGCTTTGACCCCGTTCGCCGTGAGGTGGCGCGTCTGGCCCTGGAAAAGCTGATCTCCGACGGACGTATCCATCCCGCCCGCATCGAGGAGATGGTGGAAAAGGCCCGCCGCGAGGTGGACGCCGTCGTCAAGCAGTCGGGCGAGCAGGCAACCTTTGACGTGCGCGTGCACGGCATTCATCCCGAGCTGATCAAGCTTCTGGGACGTCTGCGCTACCGCACCAGCTACGGCCAGAACGTGCTGCAGCATTCCATCGAGGTGGCGTGGCTTGCAGGCATCATGGCAGACGAGCTCGGTGTGGACGGCAATATCGCGCGCCGCGCAGGACTTCTGCACGACATTGGTAAGGCCTTCCCGCAGGACGTTGAGGGCTCTCACGTAGAACTTGGCGTCAACGCCGCAAAGAAGTATAAGGAGAGTGCCGAGGTCATTCACGCCATCGAGGCACACCACAATGACGTTGAGCCCAAGACCGTGATCGCCGTTCTGGTACAGGCCGCGGATGCCGTATCCGCCGCAAGACCGGGCGCGCGCCGCGAGGACATGGAAAACTACATCAAGCGCCTGCAGAAGCTGGAGGAGATTGCTGTTGGATTCCAGGGCGTCGACAAGGCGTACGCGATCCAGGCAGGACGCGAGATCCGCGTCATGGTCAAGCCCGAGGTCGTCAACGACGAGGGCATGAAGCTGATCGCCAGAGAAATGGCCAAGAAGATCGAGGAGGAAGTGAAGTATCCGGGACAGATCAAGCTGAATCTGATCCGCGAGACTCGCGCCGTCGATTACGCAAAGTAAGAAGCAGAGTATCTCCCCTTTGGGGAATGCACATATATATGAGCAGGATGAAATTACCGTCCGCCCCGAGGCAGGACGTCCGGCATATATACCGTCTTCCAAACGCAAAGAAAGCCACTGTGGGTATGCGTGTTCTCCTTAACGGAGAACACGCAATGAATTGCGACCTTGCGGTTGCATGAATGGAAAGCCGTGCTTTCGTGAATTGCCTGCGGCATGAATTGCGCCTTACGGCGCATTGGTTGCAATTCAATTCATGTGAGCGACGAATTGCGCGGCAATTCCGCGAGCAAATCATGGCGAAGCCAATTCATGATGCGTCAGCATCAATTCATTCACCGAAAACAAATAGAAAGAGAGAACAAATCGGTTAGTAGCCGAAATGTCCTCTCTTTTTCTATTGGTTGAATGAAATCGTGGCTACGCCACGATGAAATCTTCGCTTTGCTCAGATGAAATCCAAGGCGTTGCCCTGGATGAAATCAAATCCGTTGTCTATAACCCTGCGAAGCAGGATTTCAGCGCGAAAGCGATTTCATCCACCAAAGGTGGATTTCACCCGTCGAAGACGGATTTGACTGCGTGATACTCCGCTTGGAGTATCACGCTATACGGCTTTTCTTTTGTGCGAAGGCTTACTTGACCTCGTAGCCGGCGCGGGTCACGGCGTCCTTGAGGGCGTCGAGCGACGCCTTGCCCGTTACGGTGGCGGACTTCTCCTCAAGCGATACCTCAACCGAGGAAACGCCCTTGACGGCGGAGAGTGCCTCCTGGACGTGGGCGACGCAACGCGGGCACATCATGCCCTCGATCGAAAGAGTGGTGACGGCTTCTTCTTTTTTACCAAACAACATATCCTGTACCTCGTTTTCTGTATTGTCTTTACGGATTT
>JAFNVK010000026.1 GCA_017379815.1 Clostridia bacterium | reverse complement strand
GAAGGGCAAATTTCGTTGAAAAAAGCACTTGCTTTCGCAAGTGCTTTTTTCTGGTGCGGGTAAGAGGACTTGAACCTCCACGAAGTTGCCCCCACTAGAACCTGAATCTAGCGCGTCTGCCAATTCCGCCATACCCGCAGGTGTTCGTTGCTCGAACATATGAGATTATACCATATCCGTCCTCATTTGTCAATACCTTTTTTTACTTTTTTTCATGAAATTTTTCGATTTTTTTTGAAAAAAAGAGGCAAAACCTATTGCATTTTTATTTTCTTTATGGTATAATACTTTTGTTTGCCGTGCCTGACACGGTTCTCTGATGTCAAAGAACATCAAATATGTTGAAATGAGGTACAAAACAATGAAAGACGGAATCCATCCCAATTACCAGACTTGCATGATCAGATGCGCTTGCGGTGAAGTGGTTGAGACCAAGTCCACCAAGGGCGGCGACCTGAGAGTGGATATCTGCTCCAAGTGCCATCCCTTCTTTACCGGTAAGCAGAAGTTTGTTGACGCCGGCGGACGCGTTGACAAGTTCAAGAAGAGAATTGCTTCCTTCCAGAAGTAATCGAGGATTTTTGATTCTGATTGACAGGCAAGTTGCCAAGCGGCGGCTTGCCTGTATTTTTGAACCGTCCGCCTCTTTTAAGTAAGGAGGTCATCTTTCTATGGAATACGAAATTACCAAAGCCGTTCTCGTGTCTCTCTGTGCCGAGAACGAGACGCTCTCCGACTGCGAAAAGAGCCTTGACGAGCTTGAGCGCCTGCTGGAGACCGCAGGCGGCGTCTGCTTTGCCAAGCTCATTCAGAACAAGGATAAGCCCGATCCCCGTACCCTCATCGGCTCGGGAAAGGTGCAGGAGCTTGCGGCGCTCTGCCGCGGCAACGAGATCCCGCTCGTGGTCTTTGACTCCGAGCTTTCACCCTCCCAGATCCGCAATCTGGAGGACGACATCGGCGGCGACGTTCGCGTCATCGACCGCTCTGTCCTGATCCTGGACATCTTTGCGCTTCACGCCGTCACGCGTGAGGGAAAGCTGCAGGTCGAGCTGGCCCAGCTCAAGTATACCGCCCCCCGTCTCACGGGGCAGGGCAAGGATCTTTCCCGTCTCGGCGGCGGAATCGGCACGCGCGGCCCGGGTGAATCCAAGCTGGAGTCGGATCGCCGCCATATGAAGCACCGCATCGTCGCGCTCGAGGAGGAGCTTCGTCTTTTGGAAAAGAACCGCAGGACCATGCGCGCGGCGCGTGACCGCAGTGGCCTGTTCAAGATCGCCATCGTGGGCTATACGAATGCGGGCAAGTCCACGCTCCTCAACGCGCTGACCGACGCCGGCGTGCTTGCCGAGGACAAGCTCTTTGCCACGCTTGATCCGACCACCCGAAAGATGGAGCTTCCCTCGGGGGAAACGCTTCTTCTGACCGACACGGTCGGCCTCATCCGCAAGCTGCCGCACCATCTGGTCAACGCCTTTCGCTCCACGCTGGACGAGGCGGTCTATGCCGACGCCTTGATGATCGTCATCGACGTCTCGGATCCCGAATTCCGCGAGCAGCTGGAGGTCACCGAGAAGCTCCTTGAGGATCTCGGCGCTGCAGGCAAGCCCACGCTTTACGTCCTCAACAAGTGCGATCTCGGCGCGGCCTCGGCCTTTTCGATGGGCGTTCCGGCAGAGCACGCACACACGGTTGCTATTTCTGCCCGAACGGGACAGGGGCTGGATCGCCTGGCCGAGCTGCTTGAGCAGATCCTGCACGAGGGCAAGCGCCGCGTCACCTTCCAGATCCCCAACACCGAGGGGGGCGCGCTCAACACGCTCTACCGCTTTGCCGCGGTGGAATCGGTGGACTACGGCCCTGACGGCATGACCGTCGTGGCTACCGTTGACCAAAAGACCTACGGAATGCTCCGCCGCTTTGATCCGGCCTATCGGGAGGAAGCGGAGGACTGACGAGAAGAAAGGAGATTCACCATGTCGGAATCGGTTCTCTATACCACGCTTGCCGGTGAGGGCGAGGCGGAATTTACCGAGAAGAAATCGGTATTTATCGGCCACGCCGCGCCCGTAAAGAGTGAGGAGGAGGCGCAGGCCTTTGTGAAAAAATACCGCAACCAATATATGGATGCGCGTCATAACGTCTGGGCCTATCTGATGAAGGGCGAGATCGTTGCCCGCTATTCCGACGACGGTGAGCCGCAGGGAACGGCAGGCGTTCCCGTGCTGGATACCATTCGCAAGTCCGGAGTGACGGATGCGGCCGTTGTGGTCACGCGTTACTTTGGCGGCATCCTTTTGGGCGCGGGAGGGCTTGTGCGCGCCTATTCGCACACGGCGCGTCTTGCGCTGGAGGCCGCGAGGATCATCACCTACGAGCAATACGACGTCTTGGAGCTGAGCTGCTCCTATTCGGATTACCAGCGTTATTCCGCGGAGCTTCCGCGCTTTGGCGCGGTGATCGACGACACCGTCTTTACCGACCGCGTAACGCTTTCCTTTGCCGTCAAAAGCACGGTCACGGAGGGGCTTTTCCTCCGCATCCGTGAGATGAGCGGCGGACGCGACGAGGCGATCCTGCGCGGAAAACGCTTTGATTACCGATAAGCATCGACCTTCGCACCTCGCCGCGTCGCGGCATTTTCTGCAAAGGCCGACTAAAGAAGCCCATGGAGCTTGCGCGCCCTGCACGCGACTCCGCGGGCTTCTTCTTTTTTGGGGAGACACGCACAAGCCGTTGTGTAAAATTTGGGAAAAATCAACTTTTTTTGCGCAGAAAAAAGCATTTCGCGTTTTTTTTGCGTATATTATAGTTAGTAGAAGTAAAATACTGTCGGCAGGAGGTTTATCATGGGTAGCATCTGTGAGGTCTTTTTGGAGCGCGAGCGCAACACCCTTTCTCCTTACGCCTTTTTGACGGCGAACACGAAGGGCAGGGAGCACCCTTATACGCCGAGCGATATGCGCACCGAATTTCAGCGCGACCGCGACCGCATCATTCACTCCCAATCCTTCCGCCGTCTGATGAACAAGACGCAGGTCTTTCTGGCGCCGCAGGGG
Source organism: Clostridia bacterium (assembly GCA_017379815.1). Classification (GTDB taxonomy): domain Bacteria; phylum Bacillota; class Clostridia; order Oscillospirales; family CAG-272; genus UMGS1865. The sequence continues at coordinate 612 of JAFNVK010000026.1, read as the reverse complement.
GATCATTACAGAACGCGCTTGACGCACACGCTGGAGGTCACGCAGATCGCCCGCATCATCGCGCGCGCCCTGCGCCTGAACGAGGATCTGACCGAGGCGGCAGCGCTTGGTCACGATCTCGGACATACTCCCTTCGGGCATTCCGGTGAGGATGCCATGCAGGAGCTTTACTCCAAGGACTTTACCCACTACAAGCAGAGCCTGCGCGTGGTGGAAAAGCTGGAGCGTGACGGACAAGGCCTGAATCTGACGTGGGAGGTGCGCGACGGAATCGTCAACCACACGGGCAAGAACCTTGCCTCCACGCTGGAGGGCGTGATCGTCAAGTACGCCGATCGCATCGCCTACATCAACCACGACATCGACGACGCCATGCGCGCAGGGATCCTGCATCCCGAGGATATCCCGAAGGAGCTGCGCGAGATCCTGGGCGAGACGCACAGCCGGCGCATCAACACCATGGTCGCATCGGTCATTGAGGCGAGCGCGGATGCAAACGAGATCCGCATGATGCCGGAGATCCAGGCGGCCACCGATCGCCTGCGCACCTTCCTCTTTGAGAACATCTACACCAGCCGTATAGTCAAGGGAGAAGAGGGAAAGGCCAAGGAG
>JAFNVK010000025.1 GCA_017379815.1 Clostridia bacterium | reverse complement strand
GTAAGCGTAAAAATAGTTGCGGACGCCGTTTTCATCCTCGCGGCCTTGGCTGTACGCGCGGATCTGCGCATCGGTCAGGAGGCATCCGCTATGGTACTCGCCGCGCAGAGGAGTAGCGTCAAAGTGATACCATCTCGGCGCGCCGGGGTCGGTGCTGATGTTGACGTAATTCCAGTAATGCCGCTCGTCAACGATCCCCTCCGTGCGGCGGATGTCCATATTCTCAATGCCAAGGTACTCAAAGAAGGCCTTGGAGAGCGCAAAATAGGTAAAGCAATCTCCGCTTCCCGTGCGCAGTCCCTCGTAGGCCGCACGCACCCAATCGCTTTTATCCGAATAGGCAACGTAATCCACGTTGTAATAAACGTAATCGTAGATCTCGGAGACCTTCTCTCGGATCGAGATCCCCTGCGGGCAGATCTGCTCGGCGATGGGCGCGATCAGCGCAAAAAGCTGATCCTTGGTGACCTTTTCCTCGTAGAGGTAGACCGTGATCCGCTGTTCGGTGACGTTCCCCGCACCGTCCGTGACGCGGTAGATCACGGGGTACTCTCCTGCTTGGCGAACGTTCACCGCAGAGGAATCCACCTCCAGGGTGACGGGATTGTCGCAATTATCCGCGTAGGTCACGCCGCGGCGATAGGAGATACCGGCGCCAACGTAGCCGCTGATGTCCGAAACGCCTGAAAGCACAGGCGGGGTCACGTCTCTGACCAAAGTCAGGCGCACGGGAACGCGCGTCTCGCGTCTGCCGACGCGCAGAAGGATCTCCAGCTCGTATTCTCCAACGTGCGTAAAGGTGTAGTCCTCGGCAAAGACAACCTCTGCCCCCTCGGGCAAGGAGAGCGCAAAATCCTCGGCCAACGGCAACCGACCGCCAACCGCCCACGTCAGATCGCGCCACTTTGCAGGCTCCTCGCGATCCGTGCATCCGACAAAGCAGAAAAGCAACAGTCCGATCGCAAGTAAAAGAGCCATGATAGGGCTTCTACGCATACGCATTCTCCTTTCCGAAATCAAGATCCATGAAAAATGGGATCGGAGTGCTCCAATCCCATGCTTTAGCGCTTAAACGGTCAAAGCAGGTGGACGCCGCCGGCCTCGCAGGCCTTTACCTCGTCCGCCGTCCAGAAGGAGGACTGTACCTCCCCAATGTGAGCCTTGCGCAGGAAGAACATACACATTCTCGACTGACCGATTCCTCCGCCAATGGTATAAGGCAGCTCCCCATTGAGCAGCGCCTTATGGAAGGGCAGCTCCTCGCGGTCGGTGCAGCCGCTTGCCTTCAGCTGGCGGCGCATTGCCTCCTCGTCCACGCGGATTCCCATGGAGGAAAGCTCAAGCGCAATATCCAAAACGGGATAATACACGATAATATCGCCGTTGAGCGACCAATCATCATAGTCGGGGGCACGTCCGTCATGCGGCTTGCCGCTCTTCAAGGGTGCGCCGATGCCTTGGATAAAGACTGCACCGTATTCCCGTGCGGCCTCGTATTCGCGCTCCTTTGCGGACTTGTCCGGAAAGCGATCCTCAAGCTCCTGGGAGGTGAGGAAGGTAATCTTTTCGGGCAGAAGCTTGCCGATAAAGGAGTATTCGTTAACGATGTAATTCTCGGTGTGGCGCAGGGCGCGATAGATCGCCTTGACCGCCGCACGCAGGGTCTTTTCGTTGCGCTGCTCGTGCGTAATGATCTTTTCCCAGTCCCACTGGTCGACGAACATGGAGTGGATATTGTCGGTATCCTCATCTCTGCGGATAGCGTTCATATCGGTGTAAAGCCCCTCCCCCGGCTCAAAGCCGTAGTCCCTGAGGGCCATGCGCTTCCACTTGGCCAAGGAATGCACGATCTCCAACTGATTGCCCGAGAAGACGTCAAAGGAAACGGGGCGCTCCACGCCGTTCAGATTATCGTTCAGTCCGCTCTCGGAGTCCACAAAAAGAGGAGCAGAAACGCGGATCAGATTCAATTGTACGGACAGATCCTTCTCAAAAAAATCCTTGACCTTTTTGATGGCGTACTGTGTCTGGCGAAGGGTCAGGAAGGACTGATAGCCTTCGGGAACGGTTACGTGGGACATCTTAATACCAAGCCTTTCTGTTTCGGGGAACGGGTCTTTTCATTCACAACAAATATTATATACGATTTCACCGCTTTTGTAAAGAGGAAAGCGCAAAAAAATCAGCGAACGCCCTTCTCTTTTTGGCGTCTTTCGGCAAAGAAGGCACGCAGAAGTGCAAGCGACTCACCCTCCAGCGGTCCCTGCTCGACGAGTGGCCTTCCCTCAAGGGGATAGGCGCGCAGATCGAGAAGACTGCCAAGCGCACCTGCCCGCGGATCCTTTGCAGCGTAAACGATACGTCCAACCCTTGCGTTGACCGCCGCTCCCGCGCACATGGAACATGGCTCGAGCGTGACGTAAAGGGTGCAATCCGACAAGCGCCATGAGCTTGCCTTGCGGCAGGCCTGTCCGATGGCCAGGCACTCGGCGTGCGCCGTGGCATCCGTTTCTCTCTCGCAAAGATTGTGCGCTCGGGAAAGCAAAAGACCGTTGCGCACGATCACCGCGCCAACGGGCACCTCTCCCTCCTGCATCGCAAGCCTCGCCTCCTCAAGAGCCAGAGACATCCATCGAAGATCCTCAACCGAACAGCTCATGCACACCCTCCTCCTTTCTATTTCGCGCAGGCATACTTCCGTGGCCTCGCAAAAGCAAATCTTTCTTTATTCATTTTAACCATTTTAACACGAAAAGCCCTTTTTGTAAAGGGCTTTCGAGAAAAAGAGGACAGAAATTCAGACGCAAGAGCGCTTTGGAAAGGGGGATAGCTTCTCCAGGGCATCCGCTATACGGGCCGAGGCTCTGCCATCTCCAAAAACGGCAGACGGCCGTTTCATGGCGGCGTATTCCTCCGAGCCGGGAGTCAGAAGTGAGGAGGTCAGACGGTAGATCTCCTCCTCGCCGCTGCCCGCAAGGCGAAGCACACCCGCGCGGATCCCCTCGCATCTCTCGGTATTGCGCCGCATGACCACCGTGGGAATCCCCATTGCCGAGGCCTCCTCTTGAATGCCGCCGCTATCGGTCATGATAAGATAGCTTTGTGCCATGAGACGATGAAAGGAAAGCATCTCCGGCGGCTCGATCAAACGGACGCGGGGGGCATCGTAAAGAATGGAGGTTGCCGCAGAACGGATCTCGGGATTGTGATGGAGAGGGCAAACGGCAACCACGTCCGGATGCTCCGCGAGAACGCGGCGAAGCGCGCGGAGCATTCCGCGAACGGGTGCGCCGAGGCTCTCGCGCCGATGCGCGGTAAAAAGCAGGATCCGCTTATCCTTTGGCAGCTCCCAATCCAGGCGCGGATCGCTTTTGCCAAGAGAGATGCGCAGAGCGTCCACCACCGTATTCCCCGTGATGAAGATCGATTCCTCTCGCACTCCCTCACTGAGCAGATTGCGCTTTGCCGTGACGGTAGGGGCAAAATGATACTCGGCCAGAAGCGCGATGGCTCTGCGGTGCATCTCCTCCGGATAGGGCTCATCGCGTCTGTGCGTGCGCAAGCCCGCCTCAACGTGGCCGATCGGGATCCCGGCATAATAGGCCGCAAGAGAAGCGGAAAGGGCCGAGGTGGTGTCTCCCTGAACCAGAACAAGATCGGGATCCTCGGCACGCAGGATCTCGTCCGTTCCGCGCAGGATCCGTGCCGAAAGAGTGGCGTGCCTTTGCCCCGTTCGCATACAGTCCAGATCAAAATCCGGGTGAACGTCAAAGGCACGCAGGGCACTATCGAGCATAGAACGGTGCTGACCTGTAGAACAGACCAGCACCTCAACCTTCCTTCTTTTTTTCAATTCCTGCACCAATGGGCAAAGCTTGATCGCCTCGGGGCGAGTCCCCACGACTACCATAATACGCTGCATTCGCTTCCCTCCTATCGCTTGGTCAGTATTACCTTACGAGAGAAGAAGCGTTTTTAGAACAGCGGATCGGCATCATAAAAAGATCTGCACCAGACGCTTGGCCCAGGCAAGCCACCAGGGTACGGTTTGCTCCAGCATGGCGGAAGCTCTTGCAAGATGCTCCCCGTGAAAGGGGGCTACGCCAAAGCGCTTGGCGCTCATGTGCGAGATGCCAAGAGCGATCTCGCCAAAGGCATGATCCCCTACGGCAAGGTATTTTCCAATGGCAACACCGCCTGCCGCAAAGCAGCCGACGGCCACGCCTCCGCACGCCACGATCCCCAAGGCAATACCGCCAAAGGCGAGAAGCCCGATCGCCAGCGCCCCTGCGGAAAGTCCACCGAGCGAAAAGGCTCCGAGCGCCAGAAGGCCAAGCGAGAACACGCCGAAGGACAACAGTCCCATGGAAAAGATTCCCACGGCGCATACGCCCTTGGCCGCAAGGCCGACGGCAAAGATGCCCTTGGCCGTCCTTCCGATGCCAAAATGAATATGCACCAGCGGAATTCCGCGGACCGTGCGTTGACTTTTCCATTCAAAGGACCAGTCCTGCATCCTGCGCGGTCTGCTCTGCCAATGGGAGGGAGAAGCCGAGGACGGATCGGTGACCTCCTCCCTGAGCAGATAATCCATGGAGCAGCCGTAAAGCTCCCCTAAGCGGATCAGCTTTTCGGTCTCGGGATAGGCGGTGTCGCTCTCCCATTTGCTGATGGATTGGCGTGAGACGTCAAGAAGCTCCGCCAGCTGCTCCTGGGTATATCCCGCCTCGCGGCGAAGCCTTGCCAGCTTGGCTCCCGTCGTCATCCGATCATTCATAAAATCACTCTCCTTTTTTGTTTTGATGGATTTTATGATAGCACATTTAGCGCAAAAAGCCCATACACTTGCGGTTTTTTTCTGTCAACTTCAGGTTGCATTTTCACAAAGATCACTTCTTTTGCTGCTTGCACCAGATCTTCATGACCAGCTTGTGCGGCAAAAGCTTGGTAGCCAGCACCTGTGCACGCACGGGAAAGCCGCAGATGGAAACGTCGCGGTGCTTCTTCATGTCGCGAATAGCGCGTTTGATGACCTGATCGGGCGTATAGAAGCGGTTGTAATAGGTGATGGTATCGTCCGTGACCGCGTGATCAAAGAACTCGGTCTTGACCCAGCCCGGGCAAACGGCCATGACGTGAATGCCCTTCTTCTTCCACTCCACGTTGAGTGCGCGGCTGAAGCTGAGCACGAAGGCCTTGGTCGCGCCGTACACGTTGATGTAGGGCACGGGCTGGAAGGAGGAGAGCGAATCCAGCTGATAGACCTCACTTCCCTCCTTGAGATAAGGCATGGTCGCGTAGGTCATGCCCACGTAGGCCTTGACGTTCAGATCGATCATCTGATACATGGTCTCAAGCTCCATATTCTCAAACGCGCCAAAGCGTCCCACACCGCTGGCGTTGACCAGGATGGCCACCTCGGGCTGCTCTGCCTCCAGAAGCCTGCGGTATTCCTCGATGCTCTCGTCAAGGGTCAGATCAAGCGCCACGGGGCGGATCTTGACCGATACCTCGTTCTGCAAAGCCTCCAAGCGCTCGCGGCGACGCGCGATCACCCAGATCTCGTCCAGCTGCTTTTCGCGGCTGAGCTGAAGCACAAATTCCTTTCCCATTCCCGAGGATGCGCCCGTGATAACTGCGATCTTCATGCCAATTTTCCCTTCCGTAAAATCAAATTTTGGTCTTTTTTTCGTATGCGCGCACGCAAAAAGCGATTGCGTGCGTCCTCCCGTTTAGTATAGCATATCCCCGCGCCTTTGTCAACAAACAGATTTTCCGCTTCTTCGCTGCTGCGTCTCCGCTTTTTCTTCGCTTTTCAGGGAGACAGGCAAGTTTCGGTCGCCCCCTTCATATCCATAGAAAAAACCTTTGGAGGGCATTATGCTGGCAACCTTATTCTCTTTTCTGACCAAGATCATGCATCTGATCCTCGGGATCGGCACTCCTCAAGCCTTTCCGCCTCCCCTTCCCGCCGAGGAGGAGAGCGCCTGCTTTCTTCTGGCCGAGAAGGGGGACGAGGAGGCGCGGCAGAAGCTGATCCTGCACAATCTCCGTCTGGTCTCGCACATCGTGCGCAAATACTATTCGGGCGCGCAGGACCCGGAGGACCTGGTATCCATCGGCACGGTAGGCCTTGTCAAGGCGGTGGACACCTTCAACGTCCACAACGGCGCGCGCTTTGCTACCTATGCCGCAAAGTGCATTCAGAATGAGATCCTGATGTACTTCCGCTCGCGCAAAAAGCTTGCCCCCGAGATCTCCATTCACGAAACCATCGACATAGACCGCGACGGCAATCCTCTGACCTATATGGACGTGATCTGTAGCGAGGAGGACGTGGCCGACGAGATCGACCGCAAGGTGGCGGCCGAGCGGATGCTTTCCCTGATGGAGACCTGCCTGCTCCCGCGCGAGAAGCAGATCCTGATGATGCGCTACGGCATCGGCGGCATTAAGCCGCAGACCCAAAGAGAGATCGCCGCGAGCCTGAGCATCTCACGCTCCTACGTCTCCCGTATTGAGAAAAGTGCCCTGCTGAAGCTCCGCGAAGCCATGGGCGGGAGGAGCTGACGGGCCGAGCAAAAAAGAGCACTCTCCATTGACAAACCCAAAAAGCCATGGTATAATAAAGGCACCGAATATCCTGAACATTTGGAGAATGCACATGAAAAAACGTCTGTTTCGGCAGATCCTGCCAATCCTTTTTCTTATCCTTTCTCTTGCGCTGACGCTATCCGCCTGCACGGGTCCCGCAGGTCCTGCCGGCGAATCGGGCACTCCCGGTGAGCCCGGCGCCGCAGGCACCGGCATCGAGCAGGCCGAGATCAATGACAAGGGAGAGCTGATCCTCACCTATACCGACGGCACGAAGGTGAATCTCGGAGTGATCCGCCCCGAGGCATCGGAGAACCCGGAGGATGAGGATCCCATCCTGGATTTCTATCCCCT
>JAFNVK010000024.1 GCA_017379815.1 Clostridia bacterium | reverse complement strand
GCCAACTTCGTGGAGGGAATGGCCTGCAACGGCGGATGCATTGGCGGCGCGGGCTGCCTGATACACGGAGAGAAAAACCGCGCCAAGGTCGATCTGCACGGCAAGGACGCCAAGAAGCAGAGACTGGATGAATAAAATACCGTTGATCGCCGATCCGCGATCGACGCCCCGACCCGTTTGGCAGAGTTGCCGAGCGGGTCGGCTTTTTGCGTTACCGACAAAACGGCCTTGGCGGGCCGTCTTTTTTTGTATAAGATGATAAAAGTGGAAAAAAGTGAAAAAAAGGCTTGACAGAGCCGCTTTAGCGTGGTAAAATGGTAAACAATTAAAGCAGAGGAGGAAAACCACGGATGAACGAACCGAAAAGGGAACCGATGCAGGCGCTTTACCGTGCGCTTCTGTCGGTTGAGACCGAGGAGGAGTGCGAGGCACTTCTCGAGGATCTTTGCACCATCAAGGAGCTGCAGGACCTTTCCCAACGCCTGTTCGTGGCGACCCTGCTCCGGGAGGGCAAGGGATACCAGGAGATCTCCCGCCGTACGGGGGCAAGCACTGCCACCATTTGCCGCGTCAACAAATGTCTGGTCTACGGGGGCGGAGGCTACCGTCGCGTGCTGGCACGCATCGAGGAGGAAAAGGCATGAAGGATCTGCAGCTGACCTGTTTGCGTGAGGACGAAAAGGCGACCCTTCGCCTGCGCGCGCTTTTTGCACGTTACGGCTACCGCCCCTACCGCATGAGCAAATTTGAAGAATACGACCTTTACGTGCGCAACAAGAGCTTTCTTCTGTCGGATCACGTCATCACCTTTACCGACACCGACGGCAAGCTGATGGCGCTCAAGCCCGACGTTACGCTCTCGATCGTCAAGAACAGCAAGGCGAGCGAGGGAGGTCTTGAAAAGGTCTTTTACAACGAGAACGTCTACCGCGTCTCGCGCGGAGGGGAATCCTTCCGCGAGATCATGCAGGTGGGCGCGGAGTGCATTGGTGAGATCGACGAGTATGGTCTTTGCGAGGTGCTTCTCCTTGCCGCAAAGAGCCTTGAGACGCTCTCCCACTCCTTCGTGCTGGATCTGTCGCACATGGGGATTCTCGCCGCCGTTCTGGACGGCCTTGGCCTGACCGATGCCTCCCGCGCCGAGCTGCTTGCCTGCATCGGCGACAAGAATCTGCACACCGCGCGCGAGATCTGCCGCCGCGAGGGCGTATCCCCCGAGGGCGAGGCGGCACTCGAGCTGCTGATCACCTCCTACGGTGAGCCCTCACGCGTGCTTCCGCTTTTGCGCAAGGGGCTTCCGAAGGAGTCCTGCGGTGCACTTCTCGATCAGCTGGAGCGTATCCTTGACGCGCTTTCGCCGGCGATCCCCGAGGGGCGTTTGCACGTTGATTTCTCGGTCATTCACGACTGTCGCTACTACAACGGCCTGGTCTTCAAGGGCTTTATTGAGGGGATCCCCACGGGCATTCTTTCGGGAGGACAGTATGACGCCCTGATGCAACGCATGGGCAAGCGTGCGGGAGGCGTCGGCTTTGCCGTCTACCTCGATCTTCTTGAGGAGCTTGCCAAGCCTCGGACGGATTACGACGTTGACGCCGTCCTGCTCTACGGCGAGGAGGATCCTCCCGCCAAGGTCGCTTCTGCCGTTGAACGCCTTTCGGCCGACGGAAAAAGCGTGCGTGCACAGAGAGGCCTGCAAGAGGATCAACGGTACCGCGAGCTTTGGAGATTGCAGGGAGAGGAGGTGACCCTTCTTGAAGCAGATGCTTAATATCGCGCTTCCCAAGGGAAGACTTGGAGAGAAGGTCTACGCCATGTTTGAAAAGGCGGGCTTCCCCTGTCCCTCGATCAAGGAAACCAACCGCAAGCTGATCTTTGAGAACGAGGAGGTCGGCGTGCGCTACTTCTGGGTCAAGCCCTCGGACGTGGCCATCTACGTCGAGCGCGGAGCGGCCGACGTGGGCGTGGCAGGGAAGGACATCCTTCTGGAATACGAGCCCGACGTTTACGAGCTTCTCGATCTTGGGGTCGGTGTCTGTCGCATGGCGGTGGCCGCTCGGGAGGGCTTTCGGGATGACGGTGCGCGCACCCTCAAGGTGGCCACCAAGTTCAGCCGCATTGCCAAGGCGCATTACGCCTCTCTCGGACGTGACATCGACGTGATCCATCTCAACGGCTCGATCGAGCTTGCCCCGATCCTGGGGCTTTCCGACGTGATCGTGGATATCGTGGAGACGGGAACCACCTTGAAGGAAAATCACCTTGAGGTGGTAGAGACCGTTCTCCCCATCAGTGCCCGGCTGATCGCCAACAAATCCGGGTTCAAATTCAAGAGTGAGCGTATCGAACAGATCGTCAGAGGTCTTTCGATGCAAACGGAGGAACAAGCATGATCCGCATTCTCAAGTACGGCGAGGTCACAAAGGAGGAGATCCTTTCCCGCGCCCTTCCCACGGTCAACGTGGAGGAAACGGTGGCATCGATCCTCGCAACGGTTCGCCGCGAGGGAGACGCCGCACTTTATCGCTATACCGAACAATTTGACGGCGTGCGTCTTTCGGCGCTTGCCGTGAGCGAGGAGGAGATCGAGGAGGCCATGGCGCTCGTCGAGCCCCGCTTTCTGGAGATTCTTCAACGAGCCGCCGAAAATATCCGCGCCTTCCACGAGCGGCAGGTGCGCAACAGCTTTATTCTCAATCAGCAAAACGGGGTTGTGATCGGCCAGAAGGTCATTCCCGTGGACCGCGCAGGGCTTTACGTTCCGGGCGGTACGGCGGCCTATCCCTCCACCGTCCTGATGGATGCGATCCCCGCCAAGATCGCGGGCTGTCCCGAGGTGGTCATGGTCACTCCTCCCGGGCGTGACGGCAAGGTCAATCCCGCCATTCTTGCGGCGGCACGGGTAGCCGGTATCGACCGCATCTTCAAGGTCGGCGGTGCGCAGGCCATCGCGGCGCTGGCATTTGGCACCGAGAGCGTGCCCAAGGTAGATAAGATCGTCGGTCCCGGCAACGCCTTCGTGGCCGAGGCCAAGAAGCAGGTCTTTGGCACGGTCTCGATCGATATGATCGCAGGACCGAGCGAGATCCTGATCCTGGCCGACGGCAAGACCAATCCCCGTCACGCGGCGGCGGACCTGCTCTCGCAGGCCGAGCACGACCGCATGGCGTCGGCGGTTCTGGTGACCGACAGTGAGGCTCTTGCCAAGGCAGTGCAGACCGAGCTTGAGGTGCAGATCCCGCTCTTGGAGCGTGCCGAGATCGCGCGCGAGTCCATCGACCGCAACGGCAAGATCATCGTTATGCCCACGCTTCGGGAGGCCATCGAGGTCGCCAACGACTTAGCCCCCGAGCATCTGGAGCTTTGCGTGGATAATCCCTTCGACTATCTGGACGCCATTCGTCACGCGGGCTCGATCTTTATGGGGCGCAACTGCCCCGAGGCGCTCGGCGATTATTTTGCCGGCCCCAATCACACCCTGCCCACGTCCGGCACGGCGCGCTTTTCCAGCCCTCTGTCGGTGGACGATTTCGTCAAGAAAACGCAGTATACCTACTATACCCGGGAAGCGCTTGGCCGTGTGGCCGAGGACGTTGCCTTCTTTGCCCGCAAGGAGGGCCTTACCGCACACGCCAGAAGCGCCGTGATCCGTCTGGAGGACGAATAACGTACCCGAAAAAAAGAGAAAGGTGATCTTATGAGTCGCTTTTTCAGTGAAAAATACCGTGCGCTGACCCCCTACACCCCGGGGGAGCAGCCCAAGGAAATGCAATACATCAAGCTCAATACCAACGAGTCTCCCTTTCCGCCCTCACCGCGTGCCGTTTTGGCCGCGGCCGAGGCGGCGAAGGGCCTCAACCTCTATTCCGATCCTACCTGTGCGCGTCTTACGCGCGCGGTTGCCGAGCACCTCGGCGCTTTCGAGGAGGAGGTCCTGCTCACCAACGGATCGGACGAGATCCTCGGCTTTGCCTTTATGGCCTTCTGCGACGAGACGCATCCTGCCGTCTTTGCGGATATCACCTACGGCTTTTACGAGGTTTTTGCCGAGCTGAACCGCGTGCCCTACCGCAAGATCCCGTTGCGCGAGGATTTTTCGATTCGCATCGAGGACTATTTTGACGCCAAGGGAACCGTTTTTCTCGCCAATCCAAACGCGCCTACGGGTATTGCGCTGTCTCCTGCCGAGATCGAGCAGATCCTGCTCCGCAATCCCGACAATATCGTGGTGGTGGACGAGGCCTACGTGGATTTCGGGGGCGAGAGCTGCGTGCCCCTGATCCGCAAGTACGACAACCTTCTGGTCACGCAGACCTTTTCCAAGTCCCGCTCCCTCGCGGGCGGACGGCTCGGCTTTGGCGTGGCCTTTCGCGCGCTCATTTCGGATCTGAATACCCTCAAGTATTCCACCAATCCCTACAACGTCAACTCCATGACGCTGGCGGCAGGCCTTGGCACGATGGAGGACGGGGATTACACCGCAAAAAACTGCCGTACGGTCATCGAAAATCGGGAGTACACCACGGCAAAGCTTCGCCGCATGGGATTTGTGACCACCGATTCCAAGGCGAATTTTATCTTTGCCATGCATCCGTGTCTCGACGGGGGAAGGCTCTACCGCACCCTCAAGGAACGAGGGATCCTCGTGCGCCACTTTGACAAGGACCCGATCAGGCAGTATAACCGCATTACCGTGGGGACGCGCGAGCAGATGGACGCTCTGCTCTCGGCCCTGCAACGAATTCTGGAGGAAGAAGCATGAGAGAAGCAAGCATTCTCCGCGAGACGGCGGAGACCAAAATTGATCTTACCCTGAAGCTGGACGGCACGGGCAAAAGCGAGATCGCAAGCGGCTGCGGCTTTTTGGATCATATGCTTACCCTGTTTGCCTCACACGGCCGCTTTGATCTGACCCTGACCTGCAAGGGAGACACGCAGGTGGACGATCACCACACGGTGGAGGATATCGGCATTGCGCTGGGGCAGGCTTTTTCCAAGGCGCTTGGCGACAAGAAGGGCATCTGCCGCTACGGCAGCATGATCCTTCCCATGGACGAGGCGCTCATTCTGTCCGCCGTGGATCTTTCGGGCAGAGGCATTCTGTGCGACGCGCTCGAGATCCCGACCGAGAAGGTGGGCAGCTTTGACACCGAGCTGGTCAAGGAATTCTGGCTCGCCTTCGTCCGAAACGCCGAGTGCGCTCTGCACGTCCGTCAGCTGGCGGGAGAGAATTCGCACCACATCATCGAGGGCGCCTTCAAGTCGGTGGCCAGATCCCTGCGGCAGGCCGTGGCGATCGATCCCGCCTTTGCCGACGAGATCCCCTCCACCAAGGGAGTGCTTTGATGGTAGCGATCATCGATTACGGCGTGGGCAATCTGTTCTCGCTCAAGAGCTCCTTTGCGGCCATCGGTGAAGAAGTCACCGTCACGGCGGATCGTGACGTGATCCGCGCGGCCGACCGCATTCTGCTTCCCGGAGTGGGCGCCTTCGGCGACGCCGCGCGCAAGCTGCGCGAGAGCGGACTTGCGGATCTTGTTATTGAGCAAGCAAGAGAAGGGAAGCCCCTGCTCGGCATTTGCCTTGGGATGCAGCTTCTCTTTGAGAAGAGCTGCGAATACGGCGAGCACGAGGGGCTTGGCCTGATCCCGGGGGAGGTACGTCCCATCGCGGAGGTGATCCCAAAGGATCTCAAGATCCCGCATATCGGCTGGAACGCTCTGCATCTGCGGGGCGAGCATCCGCTTTTCCGCTATCTGCGGGAGGGGGATTGCGTGTATTTCGTCCACTCCTTTTACGGAGCAAATTGCGACGAAAGCGTGATCGCCACGGCGGAGTACGGCGCCGAGCTTACGGCCGCCGTTGCCAAAAATAACGTCTACGGCTGTCAGTTCCACCCCGAAAAGAGCGGAACGGTAGGCCTGAACATTCTGCGCGCGTTTTGCGCGCTTTAAGGAGGAGATAGCATGAAACCGACCAAAACCGATCGCTTCGTTTGCACCGAGGTCAGCGGAGGTGCGTTTGACGCTTGCCAGTGCCGCGTGCTCGTTGACCGACAGACGGGGGTCAATTATCTTTGGACCACGGGCGGATATTCGGGAGGACTGACCGTTATGGTGGACGCCGACGGCCGACCGATCGTTACCTCGGTTCCGCGCGAGGAGAAGTGAGGCAGACGCATGCTGATTTTTCCTGCGATCGATCTGTATGAGGGCAAGGCGGTCCGCCTGCTGAAGGGGGACTACGCCAATATGACGGTTTACAGCGACCGTCCCCTCGATATTGCCTGCGATTTCGTCGCGGCGGGAGCAAAATACATCCACATGGTGGATCTGGAGGGCGCACGCGACGGCGCAACGCCAAATCTTTCGGCCGTGGCCGAGGTTTGCCGCAAGACCAATCTCTTCGTTGAGATTGGGGGCGGTATCCGCAATATGGAGACCGTGGAGCGCTATTTTTCGGTTGGCGCGGACCGCGTGATCCTGGGCACCGCCGCCGTCACCGACGAGGTCTTTCTCAAGGCGGCGGTCGAGGCCTACGGCGAGAGGATCGCCGTGGGGGTGGACATCAAGGACGGAAAGGTAGCCATTCGCGGCTGGACCGAAAGCTCGGGGCTTGACGCCTTCGCCTTTTGCGAGAAGATGCAAGCCCTCGGCG